>NZ_JBGVBR010000426.1:0-15361 GCF_045225735.1 Succinimonas sp.
AAGGGAGATCTGCAGGTTCGTAAACAAGGACAGAGCAACCTCAGTTTACGAAACTGAGTGTATGAGCCGATTCTTTTCGATCTTCGGATTACTTTGATTACGCCCTTGATAATATCTGCCGCGCTGCATTATTGCTGCTGTTCCAAATACCTTTGCTGTCAGCGCAGTTGCAACCACCGATGTTTCTTCGCAGCGCCGCTCTCAGGAATTCCCGTGGCATCGGATAACCCTGAGCTTCCGTCAAAACCATCAATAGCGTCACTAATTATATTTGAATTGCTTTTTCCGGCATCCTGTTCAGTTCTCAGATCCGCAAAAAAAGCCCGGCATTTGCCGGGCTTGTCCTTTGAACTCTAAAAAACTGCCAATGGGGTAAGTTTCTACTCCGCCTCCTGAGTGCGCTTGATAAACAAATCGCACTCCTCTTCGTAATCCCGTTCCTCCTGTTCATGCTCCTTGGCATAGCGCTGCCGGTGCGCTTCCAGATCCTTGTCCAGAGCCGGAATGCTGAGCACCTCAAAAAGATACATCTGCTCCCAGACCCGCACGAGAGGCATGCCGTCCGGGAAACATGCGTTCAGGAAGAATTCCATAATGCCGGGATACCGCTCGCCGTTGAAATCCACCACAATGCAGTCATCAACGATGGAACTGGTAACCTTCTGAAGCCTCCCCTTGTAAACAAAGGAAACCTCCACGAAGCCGGCCCGGAACAGGAACATCAGGTCAAAGAGATCGATGTCAAAAACGTCGAACTCCCCCTGCCGGAACAAGGCGGCCACCAGATTATCCATCAGGAGGAGATCATTTTCATCCGGAGCGGCATAATCCTCCGCAATGCGCTGGGACAGGAAGACCCGGGCTCTCGTGAATAAATCAGCGGCCTTGTCCAGCTCCTTGCTCCTGACTCCCATCTGTCCTACAAAATACAGGGTTTCCGGATAGGGATCGCTGAGAAGAATCTTGCCCTCGTTATCCGCAAAATACTGCGCCAGATCCTTCAGGTATTTGTTGCCCCGGCTGAGATTGCGGGGGACTCCGGTGCCGGTGCGGTACATTACCCCCAGCTGATAGCGCGACCAGGGGCAGGAATTTTTGGCCCCCTCCTCAAAATACGTCACCGCCTGCTTTTCATCCTTGGGAAGGCCGCTCCCGCTGAGAGCCATCATGCCCATATAGTAGCAGCTCCGGTAATCATGCTCCTCATAGGCCCGCTGGAAGATCTGCCGGGCTTTCGCATAATCCTGACTGTTGAAGGCGCCGATGCCCTCGTTTATGAGCTGAGCTTCGTTAGGCTTCCCCTCGCTGATAAGGCAGCTTCCGGCATCATTTTCAGGAGCCGCGGAGGCGGAGCTTTGGGCCGGTTTGCGTCTCCGGGGCTTTTTCTCCTGTCCTTCCTCAGCCGGCTTTCCGGAGCCTTTGGAATCAGCGTCAGTCTTTTTAACCATAAAAACCTCTTTTAGGGCGGCAGGCAGCATATCCCTGTCCCCGAAAACAAATAGACTTCCCGTCTCTCATCCTGCTATTCCCATCCTGCTATTCTCACCCGGTTATTCTTATCAGGTTATCTCATCCTGATATCCCTGTTCCGGCCTTCATCCTGTCATCCCCGGCGGGAATCCGCCGGGCAAATGCTTCCGTCAGGCCTTTTCGGGAAATGCGCTCCGGAACTTTGGAAATGCGGTTCAGAGACGGTTTAATTCTGTATGCTTGACGAAATCATGAATCTGGGTATCGCTGGGCACCAGACCGGTCATGCGGGCGGTAGCCAGGATCTCGTTTTCCAGTTCATCCTTGACCTCGCAGGTGAAACGCACATAGCCTCGCTCCTGGCGATCCAGATGGGCAGTGATCACCAGAGACATCCCCTGAGGGAGATGGCTGTTCCGGGTTACAATCATGCGGGAAATATCCACCAGAATGCCGAATCTGATTTTGCGGTCGGAACGGGACTGATTCAGGGTGCTCCAGACGCTCATGGTCTGAGCCATCACCTCCAGAAGCGCCATTACCGGAAGCTCATGCTCGTCGGTATAGGCCACGCTGTCCCGGGAGCCCACCACCATCCGGCAGACAACCATATCGGCGGTTACATTGTCAACAGTGTCAAGAAGCAGGTTAGGAGTTTTATTCAGAATGCAGTCCTCAACGGACATGGGAAATGTAAACCTTTTCATAAAACCCCCGCGGATTTAACGTGGCGCCAGGCTGCGGCGCGGCTGATGGGATGGCCCGGAAAAAGCCCTGCGTGCTTTATATTACACGCATTTTCAGAAGTCCGCAAATCTGCCGTCCGGATTTTTTGAAGCCTGCCGGAGGTTTTCCGGAAAAGGCGCCTCAGTCTCCCCGAGTCCCGGAATCTCCGTTTTCGGAGGCCGGCGCGGCGGAATACGGGTTCTCCTCCGGGAGCGGTTTATCCCCGGGAATCTCCGGGGCCGGCGCCTCTGTATTATCCCCGGCGGGTTCCGGCTCCCCGGGGGCTGCCGCATCCGGAAGCACCGCCTGGGCTGCCGCAGCCGCCTTAGCTGCCTTGCGCTTCTTGAGAACAGCTCTCAGGCGCCCTCTTCCGGAAGACAGGATAAACATGTTAAGCAGCACCGCGGACACCGCGCCTGCGGTAATGCCGGCAATCATCACCGCGCCGGTCATGCGGAATACCGGAATGCCGGAGCACAGGAAATAGACAAACATGCTCTCGCTTATGAACACGGATACCAGCACCGTAATGCCCGCTCTCCTGTCCCGGTACCGGCCGGCCCGGCGGGAAAACACCGCAAAATCAAAGGTAATGCCGCTAACCAGAAGGATGATCAGAATGGAAAACAATGACAGATTCACGCTGAAGCTGTTCATGGCCAGACCGGCGCAGCCCAGACCGGTGAATACCGGCAGGGTCAGTCCCGCAAAGGAGCTCACCCCCCGGAGCACATAGATAACCGCGGCCAGAATCACGAAGATAATGGTGACGAATATGATGATGTCCGCACTTTGGGGAGCAATGCTGCGGATATAGCTGGAAACCTGATCCCGGGATTCCGCCCAGGCAAACTCCCGGCGGAGATCGTTATAAAAGCCAGGCTGTTCCCGGAACACCACCAGACTGGCCCGGTAAACCCCTTCATCGTTTTCCGGAAAGAAGAGATGCATGGCCGGGGCGGCCGCCATGTCCGCGAGAAGCCCCCGGAGCTGCTCCCCGGGAATCACCGGAAGTTCTCCATGAAGACCGGCCTTGTCACGGAGCTCCCGGGTTCTCTCATAAAGATCCTGGTTTCTTTCCTGGTTCATCAGGGCGACCTTTTCCGAAATCACCATGTCAAAGGGCAGCAGATAGTAACCGATGCGGTTGGCGGCGATCTGACCGTCCAGCCACTCTCTGAGCCGGGTCATTCTGCTGTCCAGCACCTCCGGCGAGCTGGCGGACACCTCATAGCCGGTGAGATCCCGGCCGCTGGCGGTGATGCGGGCCACCTTGTCCGCCGCGCCCTCCCGGGCATAGTTAAAGATAAGGCCGTCCGCCGCCGTCATCAGGCCGTAGGCCGAAACCAGGGCCAGCCCGATCACCAGCGTCAGGGACACCCCCTGAATGGTCAGAAATCTCCGGAGGCCTCCGATGGCACGGTAGATCCGGTAATGGCCGCGGTACCGGGCCGGCGGGAGGTGCACCAGAACGCCGTAGAGAATGCAGAACAGGGAAATAAAGAAAAGCGCGATTACCGCAAGCTCCGAGAAGATCCGGAAGCCGATCTGAGCCATGGTGCCGTAGATCACCAGGGTGATGAGCATGCTGCCCCAGACCCCTCTGATGTGATTTCTTCTGAGCCGCCCCGATTCCCGGGCATTGTTAAAGTTAAGGTAGATGTCAATGCCGGGGATCCAGAACACCAGACTGAAAAACAGCGTCATAATGTGGAGATGGCCCAGAAAGCCCCAGACGGCCATAATGGCCAAACCGTAGGAAAATGTCAGGGAGAGCAGCATTTCCGCAAAGGGACGCAGGCTGCGGTAGAGATAAAACAGCGCCAGAGCCGCCGTGGCCAGCACCGCTAGGAATACATAGATCAAAGTCCGGGAGGTCTCTGTCAGGAAATCGCGGCTCCGCTTGAGATGGTTCACCACAATGACCTTGCCCCCGGCCTCTTCATAGCGAACCTTGATGGCCTCAAGCTCCTCGGCGGCCTGTTTCAGGCTTTCCAGACTGACGTTGTGGTCAATCTCCCCGTAAAAAAGCAGACACTGCTCCCCGCCGCACATGTCGGCATTGCCGGGTCTGAAGCTGAGCCGCCCTTCCGGGGTCAGGTTAAAGGAGGACACCGGGGCGGCATAGTCCAGAAGCAGGGGATCCTCCGCAATAATATGGTTCATCTCCTCCCCGGAAAGGCCGGAGTCCTGAAGCTCCTTAAGCCTCCGGGCAAAGCCCTCGGGAGTGTTGCCGGCCACGCTGCGGTAATAATTAAGCCTTTTGAGATCCTGGGTGAAGCGCTCCTGCTTCTGACTTCCGGACAGCCAGACAATGTCGGGGAGCTTATGAATTGCCGCCTCCAGATCCGCCTGAGCCGCCCGGAGATCCGGCCGGTCCAGGGCAAAAAGCCAGACCCGGAGATCGCTGCCCTCGGTGAACTTCAGGCCCGAGCCCTCGGAATACTTCATGAGATCCTGCGTGGTAAAGTCCAGAGACAGGGCCTGATCCCGGGAGGTGTAGAAATAAACCACCACGGAGCAGAGAACCAGAAGCAGGACAAGGAAAAAAACAGAAAATAAATGCTGAATCTTTTGCATAGGAAACCGGAATTCAAGAATTTAGGGGGCGGATCCGGGCAATCCCGGATCGGGACGGGCGCTTATACCACCCTGAGCACCCCGGAGGAGTAGATCCAGATGTCAGGACTGTCGGGATCGCAGAATTTAAAGTGCAGAGTTTTGGTTTCCGGAGAAATGGCGATATCCAGCTCCACCACGCTGTCCGGAAAAATAGGATGCATGAACCTGACGTTATCCACCGATTTAATGGCGGCATTGGGAGCAAAGTAGATGCGGAGATATTCCTCGGTCCAGAACACCGCTACCATTCCGGGGAGGATGGCCATTTCCGGGAAATGCCCTTCAAACCATGCCAGATCCTTTCCGATATTTAAAATGAGCTTAAGCTCCCGGGAGCTTTTAACAGTTTTCAGAATATCTGGAAATTTTTTCATAGCTATACTTCTATACTGCTTTGCCGCTGCGCTGCTGTCTTATCGCTGCCGCATCTCCGCGACCGCCGGAAAGCTTTTTCCCGGACGGAGCTCAGTCAAACAGCTTTTTCAGCCTCTCGTAATCAGGCCTTCCAAACTCATTATAACTTATTTTTCTGACAAATCTGACCTTGCGGGGCAACAATTCTGAAGGATACCCCCCGGAAGAAAGCTCATTTCGGATCTCGTTCACATAGTCAGCGGCCAGCCCCCGGTTCTCGATATCCGAGCTGGCGGACAGAGCGCAGAGCTCCTCGGATTCCACCGCAATGACAATGTACCGCTCCTTTTCCTTCCAGGGAACATACTCGAACACCGCCACCCGGGAGCCGAAGCCCGCCCGCTCCAGAGTATTCTCCATGTCGTCCAGATTCCATGATTTCCCCCGGCAGGTCACCAGTCTCTTCCGGCGCCCGGTAATGACAAACTCCCGGCCGGTAACGCTGACCACGTATTCCGTGGGGTAGGAACAGCGCTCGCTGTCAAAATACGAGTTGCAGATAAGAACGCCGTCCGCATCCAGGCGATAGACCACGTTGTTCACAAAGCGGAAGGACTTGCCCTGAGAAAGCCTCCTTAAGGCAATCACGCCGTGGGCCAGGGTGCCCAGGCTTTCGATAATGGGACAGTCCATGATGGAGCTTGCGGCGATGTAGTGCATCATTTTTTCAAAAAAGCCGTTCACCAGAGCCAGCTTGCAGTTCGGAAACACGTCTCCGATGTTCAGGCTGTTAAGAAACTCGGGGGAGGTGAAAAGAGCATATTCGGGAATGCCCAGAAGGGAGATCTGGGAATCCTGCCTGAGGGGCCGGTCAAACATGGGGAGATCCAGCATCATGCTCATGAGCAGGCTATGGGAAAAGCCGAAGCCGTGGGTGGGCGGAAAGGTAGATACCGCCACTCCGGCTTCGGCTATTTCGGGAATCTCCCGGATCTGATCCCGGCACTGCTGCTCCATGACGCTCAGAGAGACGGGATACTCCTGCACGGAAACCCCCGTATCGCCCCCGAACAGCGCAAAGCAGATCCCGGAGGTATCCCCGATCTTCCGGGATGACAGGATCTGATCATCCTTTTCCGGAGCGGAAGAAAACGTCAGGGTGGTGGAAATGTCGATGCTGTTGTCGTTGCCGGAAAACCCCCGGAACCGGTCGGTAATAAGGAGGTCATCGTCATTGAGATACTGCCGGAGACAGGGATCGGACACGTTGTCCCCCACGCAGATGATCCGGGAGGAGAGATATATGGACACCAAAAGGGAAACCCGCATGAGATAGAAACGGGAGAGATCCAGCACCATCCGGGCATGAGGACGGGCGGCCGCAATCTCCAGGATTTCCGCCACGTGATGGCGCATCATGCGGCGTTCCATGATGCCGGCATCGGTAAACCCCATCACGTCGTGAGGGTTGCCGGGTCTCAGAAACGGCGCGGTTATGGAAAGAGAGTCTGTGTCCATAAAAGCATCTCAGGGGAACTTGGCGGTAACGGAACGCAGCCGGAGCGCTGTTTTCCGCATAATATCTCAGTCTATACACTAGCACGATCAGCCCCGGTAAGCAAATTTCCGGGAAATCCCGGCCCCTATAGGGTGATTTTGGCGGTGTTATCACGAAAAACGCCGCATTATCGGGTTATACTGAACAAAGTGAGATTTTTTTGCAGAAAGGGTGAGCCTCCGGGCGGATCCCGTTTTAAGCAAGACGCAAAACAAAACGCGGAGACGGCGGCATGCTGGCAGGATTTTTACAGAACGGGAACCTTGCGGAGGTCATTCACGGCCTCACCGAAGATCATCTGGTTCCCCTCTCTTCAGAAGAACCCGGCATCAGACTTACCCCCGGAGCCGCTCAGGCCTTCCGGGAACTTCAGGATCTGGCCCGGCGGGACGGCCTGAATCTCAGAGCCGCCTCGGGCTTCCGGAGCTTTGAGAGGCAGAGCAGGATCTTTGCCGGCAAAATGGACGGATCCCGGCCGGTTCTGGATCGAAACGAACAGCCTCTGGACATCCGGGGCATGGATCCCGAGGAGCTTATCCGAGCCATTCTGGTGTTCAGCGCGGTTCCGGGGCTGTCCCGGCATCATTTCGGCACCGACATTGACGTCTATGATCCGGATCTGGTGCCGGAGGGCGGCTCTCTGGAACTCACCAATCTGGAATACCGGGAGGGGCCGCAGGCTCCCCTGTCCCGCTGGCTGGAGGAGCACATGAGGGAATGCGCCTTCTTCCGGCCCTACCTTGAGGACACCCCCTGGTCAGCCGGAGAGCTCTGGCATATCAGCTACGCTCCCGATGCGGATGTCCTTGCCGCAGCGCTTGCCCCGGAGGAGAGTCTGGCCTTTATCAGGGATTCCGCCCTGCCCGGGAAGGAAATCCTGGCCGGAATCGTCGCCGCCGAATTTGCGGAAAGGTTCCGCATTTTCTCTCCGGGGGCCAGCCGGAGTTTTCAGGTGAAAAGCCGGTAACAGAGACGGAAAGAAAAAAGTCAGGCAGAAAGGAAAAAGTCAGACAGAGAATAAAGACAAACCAGAGCAACAACACAGAATTGAAAAGCTCCTGCATTTGCGCCGGCCTGAAAACAGAGCTGCAGGAGCCCTTAAGCAGCGATTGCTTAACTAAAAGAATATATCAGAGGAATGGTGTGCCAAGAGTGGCATTTACAGGAGCTGTATATGGACAATTTAGAAAATTCACCAAGCGAACTTGTGGCGTTTGTAGCCTGTAACGGTCATGCCGCCGCCTCGGCGGGATTTGCCGCGTGCAAATCCTGCGCCGAGGCGGTTCAGACCGGTTTCAGACGCGGCGACTGCAAAAGCGGCTGCGTCGGCGTCGGATCGTGTGTTTCCGCGTGCAGCAAAGGAGCTCTTAAGCTCCAGGACGGGCGCATTACTGTAGACCGGGATTTGTGCAACGGCTGCGGCGACTGCGCCGCTGCCGGTGTCTGTCCGCAGCATCTGATAAAGATGATCCCCCGCAAGGCCACGAACTTTATTCCCTGCTCATCCTCCGAAGAGGACGAGGAGACCGTGCGCAATACCTGCGGCTATGGCTGCATTGCCTGCGGCGAATGCGAAAGAGCCTGCCCGGTGGGCGCGGTTCACATCGTGAACAATCATGCCGTTATTGATTACTCAAAGTGCGTCGGCTGCACGGCCTGCATGGTCAAGTGCAAAAAGAAGATCATTCAGGACACCCTCCATGACCTCGCCAAATTAAAGGACAAGGTCGCCTTTGTGCGCTGCAGCGGCGGCAGCAGGGCTCAGGCCGCTTACAAGGAACTGGGGGTTAAGGACTGCCATGAAGCCATGAAGGTGGATCCCAAAGAGCATAATCTCTGCTACACCAGCTGCTGCGGCCTCGGTTCCTGCACCCAGGTCTGCCGCTTCGGCGCCATCAGCGTGGTGGACGGCACCGCCTATGTGGATCCGGAAAAGTGCGTCGGCTGCCGGGACTGCGTCCGGGAATGCCCCAAAAAGATTATCAGCATCGTCCCGTACAAGGGGATCAAGCAGGTGCCCTGCTCCAGCACCGCAGACTACTATGACAAGACTCAGGTCTGCGATTCCGGCTGCACTGCCTGCCGGGACTGCGCTGACAACTGCCCTAACGGCGCGATTTACATGAAGGAAATGCATGCGGAGATAGATCCCAATGCCTGCGTAAACTGCAAGGTTTGCCAGTATGTGTGCGGCAGAAATGTGATCAGGGAAATGAAGGTGTCTGCCGCGGCGGAGCTTCAGAGAGCCGCCCTTGAACGCGTTCAGGCGAAAACCGGAGAGGAGAATTAAATCATGATTAACCGCAAGATTAAAACCATGGATGGCAATACGGCCGCCGCGCATGTGGCCTATGCCTTTTCTGAGGTGTCCGCCATCTACCCTATCACTCCCTCCTCCCCCATGGCGGAGAGCATGGATGAATGGGTGTCCCAGGGCAGACTGAACATTTTCGGGGAAAAGGTCAAGATCGTGGAAATGGAATCCGAGGCCGGAGCGGCCGGCGCCGTGCACGGTTCGGTGACTGCCGGTTCCTATACCACCACCTTCACCGCCTCCCAGGGACTTCTGCTCATGATCCCGAACATGTACAAGCTGGCCGGCGAACAGGCTCCGGTGGTGTTCCATGTTGCGGCCAGAGCTCTGGCGTCCCACGCCCTGTCGATCTTCGGAGATCATTCCGACGTCATGGCCTGCCGGCAGACCGGCTTTGCCATGCTCTGCTCCGGCAATGTGCAGCAGGTCATGGATCTCTCGGCAGTGGCCCATCTGGCCACCATCGCCGGCAAGGTGCCCATGATGCACTTCTTTGACGGCTTCAGAACCTCCCATGAGTATCAGAAGATCCACGTCTGGGATTACGACACCCTGAAGTCCATGGTGGATTATGACAAGGTGAAGGCCTTCAAGGACAGCGCCCTGAACCCGAATCATCCGCACTGCATGGGCAGCGCCGAACAGCCGGAGACCTTCTTCCAGCACCGGGAGGCCTCAAACAGCGCCTACCTGTCCACGGTGGATACGATAGTGAGCTACATGGACAAGATCAACGAGGCCATCGGCACTGATTACAAGCCGTTCAATTACTACGGCGCTCCGGATGCCGAAGAGATCATCATCGCCATGGGTTCCGTCTGCGATGCCGCCGAGGAGGTGGTGGATTACCTCAATTCCAGGGGCAAAAAGACCGGCATTGTGGAGGTGCATCTCTACCGCCCGTTCTCCGCGAAGCATCTCGTTTCCGTGATTCCCGACACGGTGAAGAAGATTGCCGTTCTGGATCGCACCAAGGAGCCGGGTTCCATCGGGGAGCCGCTGCTTCTGGACGTGATTGCCGCCCTGAAGGGTACCAAGATGGATAAGGCACTGGTGGTAGGCGGACGCTACGGTCTGGGTTCCAAGGACGTGCAGCCCGGGGATATTCTGGCCGTGTACGAGAACCTCTGGAGCGATGCTCCCAAAAAGGAATTCACCCTGTCCATCAACGATGACGTCACCCATCTCTCCATCGCCGGATCCCAGAATCCCGATGTCTCCCCCGCCGGCACTCATGCCTGCAAATTCTGGGGGCTGGGAGCTGACGGCACCGTGGGCGCCAATAAGAACAGCGTCAAGATCATCGGCGATCATACCGACAAGTATGTGCAGGCATATTTCCAGTATGACTCCAAGAAATCCGGCGGCGTGACCATTTCCCACCTGCGCTTCGGCGACAATCCCATTAAGTCTTCCTACTATGTCAAGCAGGCTAACTTTGTGGCCTGCCACAACAGCTCCTACCTGCGCAAGTATGACATGGTGGAGGACGTCAAGCCCGGCGGGTACTTCCTGCTTAACTGCGCCTGGAACGACGAGGAGTTGGATAAGTACCTTCCCGGAAAGGTCAAGCGCTACATCGCCTGCAATGACGTTAAGTTCTACACCTGCGATGCGGTATCCATCGCCAAGAGAATCGGCCTGGGTGCCAGACGCACCAACACCGTGCTGCAGGCGGCCTTCTTCAAGCTGGCAGCCATTATTCCCATTGACGATGCCGTGGCCTACATGAAGGATGCCATCCAGCATACCTACGCCAAGAAGGGCCAGAACATTGTGGATATGAACAATGCCGCGGTGGACGAGGGTGTTAAGAGCGTGCATCAGGTAACCATTCCGGAAGCCTGGAAGACCGCTCCTGATGACGATCCTTTGCCCAGACTTGCGGGCCGGGATCAGACCCATACCGATTATCTCAACGACATTATGGTGCCCACCAACAGACTGGACGGCGACCATATTCCGGTATCCAAGTTCCTGGCTACGGTTAACGGCATGATCCCCTCCGGCACCGCCGCCTTTGAAAAGCGCGACATCGCCGCAGATCTTCCGGTATGGAACCCCCGGAACTGCATGCAGTGCAACTGGTGCTCTCTGGTCTGCCCGCACGGCGCCATCCGGCCGTTTGTGATTTCCGCGGAAGAAGCGGCCCAATATCCGGAAGCCGTGCCTCTTAAGGGCTCTCCCGACAAGTACTTCATCATGGCGGTATCCGTCAAGGACTGCACCGGCTGCGGCTCCTGCGCCAGCGCCTGCCCGGCCCATAACAAGGCCCTGACCATGACGGTTTCCACCGAGGATGCGGTTGAAAAGCGGCAGAAGATGTATGACGCCCTGTTCGCCGGCAAGAAGCTGGTCAAGGATATCAGCAACAAGGACATCGACATTAAGAATTCCCAGTTCCGCCAGCCCTTGCTGGAATTCTCGGGCGCCTGCCCCGGCTGCGGCGAATCTCCATACGCCAAGCTGGTTACGCAGCTCTTCGGTTCCAGAATGTTCATTGCCAACGCCACCGGCTGTTCTTCCATCTGGGGCTGCAGCGCTCCCTCCACCCCCTACACCGTTGATGAAAACGGCCGGGGCCCGGCCTGGGCTAACTCCCTCTTCGAGGACAATGCGGAATTCGGCATGGGCATGCTGGTTTCGGTAAACGCCCGGAGACAGGAGCTCAGGACTGCCGCCTCTTCTCTCAAGGGAGATCTGGAGATTCTGGGCAAACAGTGGGCAGAACACATGGACGACGCGGAGCTTTCCGAAGCTTACGGAAAAGAGCTGGCCCTGAAGTGCCAGGCTGCTCCGGCTGACGATGAAGCCGCCCGGTTTATCGTCAATAACGCCGATCTTCTGGGGAAGCCCTCCATGTGGATCTTCGGCGGCGACGGCTGGGCCTACGACATCGGCTACGGCGGCCTCGATCATGTGCTGGCCTCCGGAGAGAACGTCAATGTTCTGGTATTTGACACCGAGGTTTACTCCAACACCGGCGGTCAGGCCTCCAAGGCTACCCAGATCGGCGCCATCGCCAAGTTTGCCGCCTCCGGCAAGATGGTCAAGAAGAAGGATCTGGCTCAGATGGCCATGGCCTACGGCTCCGTTTACGTGGCCCAGATCGCCATGGGCGCCAATCCGGCTCAGACCCTCAGGGCCCTGAAGGAGGCTGAAGCGTACAACGGTCCTTCCCTCATCATTGCTTATGCGCCCTGCATCAACCACGGCGTGAAGGCCGGCATGAACAATGCCATGCTGGAAATGCAGCATGCGGTAAGATCCGGCTACTGGCATCTCTTAAGATACAACCCGGATCTGGCGGCCCAGGGAAAGAATCCGCTGGCTATAGACAGTCTCAAACCTACCGAGGATTATCAGAAGTTCCTGATGGGCGAGGTGCGTTATAACTCACTCAAGCTCAAGTTCCCCGACAAGGCCGAGGAAGCTTTCAAGGCTTCCGAAAAGGCGGCCATGGATCGGTATGAAACTCTGATTAATCGCAAGAACAGCATGGAGCCCAGAAAATGATCAACTTTACCAGGAAAAGAACTGAGATGCCTGAACAGAGCGTGGCTCAGCGTCGTTCCAGCTTTGCCGAGTCCCAGACCGGCTACACCGAGGATATGGCCATCTGCGAGGCGATGCGCTGCCTCAAGTGCCGCGAGCATCCGTGCATGACCAAGGGGTGCCCGGTGCACAACCACATCCCGGCGTTTATCGACTGCATTTGCGAAGGCCGTTTTGAGGATGCCTATCAGATCCTGAGCAAGACCACCTGCCTTCCGGCGGTGTGCGGCCGGGTCTGCCCTCAGGAGCAGCAGTGCGAAGGGAACTGCGTCCGGGGGATTAAGGGCGAAAGCGTCAGCATCGGCGCTCTGGAGCGTTTTGTGGCCGACTGGCACCGCAATCACGTCATTGCCACCGCGGCCGCTGAAACGCCCCGGATCGGCAAGAAGGTTGCCGTGGTGGGGGCCGGCCCTGCCGGTATCGCCGCCGCCGGCGATCTCGCCGCTTTGGGCTATGACGTTACGGTATTCGAAAAGACGGACGTTTTAGGAGGCGTGCTCACCTACGGCATTCCCGAGTTCCGGCTCCCGAAGGAAATCGTCAAGGACGAAATCCGGAAGCTTGAGGAAAGGAAGGTCACCTTTGAACTGGGCAAGGCTCTGGGGAAGGACTTCACCTTAGACGATCTTCAGGGAGCCATGGGCTTCAGCGCCGTGTTCCTCGGCGTGGGCACCGGCGTTGCCCTGAACATGAACGTCTCCGGCGAGGATCTCTCCGGCTGCTATCTGGCGCAGGACTTCCTGAATGCCATAAACCTGAAGCAGGACACCGCTGACAAGTTCCCCCGGTATCACACCATTGCCATTGTCGGCGGCGGCAACGTAGCTATGGACGCCTGCCGCAGCGCGGTGAGAACCGGAGCCGATCGGGTGGTTATCGTCTATCGCCGCACCGAAGCCGAAATGCCGGCCTATGACGCGGAAATCAAGGAGGCAAAGGAGGAAGGCGTGGAATTTGTCTTCCTGACCAAGCCTGTGGAAATTCTCGGTCAGGACGGCAAGGTTACCGGGCTTAAGTGCCTCAATACCAAACTGGACGAGAATCACAGGGCTGTGGATGTCCCCGGCACCGAGCATACCATGGATGCCGACTGCGTGATTATGGCTATCGGCAACGGCGCTGACAGGGATCTCATGCAGAAGTGCGGGCTTAAGTGCGATGGCAAGGGACGGCTGGAAGTGGATCCCGAAACTCTGGAAACCTCCAGACCCGGAGTCTACGCCGGCGGCGATGCCGTAACGGGGCCTCTTACCGTCATCAGCGCCATGGGAGCCGGCCGCAAGGCAGCCGTGGCCATCCATAAAAAGCTCAGCGGGAATTGACGCATGGCGCTGAGGCGCCTTTGCGGTTAAAACGCGGTTAATCCGCAAACCGAGGTAACGGGAGATCGAGGTCTCCCGTTTTTTATTGTGAAGGGGCTTTTCCGGCCGTCAGGGAGGATGTTCTTTACCTTCCTGATCCCCCTGTTTACCCCCATCCCCCTGCCGACTTGCGAAAACCGGCCCCGAAAGCATTTTTCTGCCCCTTGAAGGCACACGGACACAAGGTCCGGGAATTCCCGCAATATGAAGGCCATATCATGCTAATACGGGCCTTTTTCGGACGCCGGGGAGGCTTAAAAGCTTCTGTTATTGCTCGCTCATGGGGATATTAAGGCAGGGAAAGATGATTCTGCACCTCTGGCAAAATCAGCCGGCAGCAGGGAAAAATATGGAGCGGCGCATTTGAGAGCCTATTTCCGGAACCAGCAGACCTTCCGGAGGAGTTCTTCCTCTCCGGCGCTCTTTCCGGAGCTCACCCGGGTATTATCTCCGTCCAGCGTAATCCGGGAAATGTCCCCGTCTCCCCGGAAGACCAGCACCTCGTCCTGCGGGCCTTTTTTCTGATAAAAGACGTCCTCCTGACAGTCCGGCCGGGCCAGGGGATTGCACTGCCAGGGCATTTCCGTGTAGCTGTCCAGAAGGAGATAGCTGATGATGGCGGAAAGAGAATCATGCCCCACGCTGTTCCGAAAAACCTTCCGCCCCAGGGAGCTCCCGATGATCAGGAGCGGCACCCGGCCCAGAGCCCGCTCCCCGTACTCCATCTGCTCGTCCAGAGTCAAAGAGAGCATCACCCGATGATCCGCCACGATCACCACCATGCCATGATCAAAATAACGGATGGATTCCAGCCGGGCTATGAGATCCCGGAGCTCCTTGTCCGTGTACTTCAGGGTGCCCTGGTAGGATCCGGTATGAGTCAGGGGCATCAGAAAGGGAGCGTGGGTGGTGGCGGTGAGCGCCATGGTGAAAAACGGCGGCATCCCGGGCTTCCAGCGGGACACTCTCTGGAAGAGATTGTCAAAAAGATCCCGATCCGGCACCGCATTGAAGGTCAGCCGCTCGGAAATATCGTAGTGGGGATCCTTGCCGTCGCTGAACTCCTGAAAGCCGGCCTTCCGGAGGAGCTCATCCGCATGAAAAACGTTCCTGGCGGAATACATCACCGCGGTGTGATAGCCGTGATCATGAAGCACTTTGGGGAGAGCCCGGTCAAAAAATACCGGATCCGTAAGAGAGCGCCAGCCGTTGATATAGGGCTGCCCCGTCAGCATGGCGAAATTCGAGGGATCCGAAGCAAAGCCGTTGGAGTAATAATTGGTGAAGCTGACATTGTTCCGGGCCAGGCGATCCAGCTCCGGCATGCTGTCAAAAAAGCCCCCGAAAAACTTGCTCTGATACGAGCTGAAGGATTCCAGATCGATGAGAATGAGATTTTTG
>NZ_JBGVBR010000427.1:0-3075 GCF_045225735.1 Succinimonas sp.
GGCCCGGGCCTCCTGAGCAAACTGGGAATTATTGTTTTCCGCCCTTTCCCATTCGGTGAACTGAGCCTCCAGAAAATCGTACACCTCTTCCTCGGTGATAAAGTCGCTTTTCACCATGTAGTCCCGGGCGGCTTCCTCGCCCTCCTCCTGCAAAGTCTGGAGATACATCCAGGCCTTTTCCCGGTTATCCCTGCTCAGAGCCTTTTTGGTGAGTTCATTACCCAAAGTGTTAATCATTACCTCCCGGGTCTGCTTCATCACGCTGTCCTTGTGATGCTTCCAGTCCTCCTTCCAGATCCGGGCAAAATCCTCATAGCCGGCAGCTCCCTTGGTATCCGCTCCTACCTTCTTCCATTTGCCGTACATTCTGATCACCGCCACGTCCCGGGCAAAATCCCGGGAGGATAGATAAGCCTGGTATGACAGCTTTGCGGATTCGGAAAGAATGGGATGCTCCAGGGCCAGAATGGAAAGCGCCACGTTGGCATAAGCCTCCTTGTTGGCATAATCCCCTCCGGCAAGAGCGCCTGCCAGAGCGGAAACATCCCCGGTAATATCCAGCGCCTTGGACACCAGATCCTTTTTGCCGCTTAAGAACTTGGCATCACTGGCCACCCCGCTGCGGTAATCGGCAAGTTCCTGCAGGAAATGTTTGCCGCTTTTGCCCTTTCCAAGAGCCTTGTTCAGCATGCCGTAGACCCTGGCGTATTCCTTCTCCGGCATCCGGGCCATGCTTTCCTTAAGCCTGGAGGAGTTCCGGGTCAGCAGCTTGGCCAGACATTCCTCGTCGGAGCAATGATTAAGTCCGACCTTCAGCATGGAGACCATGCCCTTTTTAAGAGCCTCATAGTACTCCCCCTCGGAGAGCTGATCCATGCCGGCAATGGCATTCCCGTACATTTCCTGCACCTCCAGAAAGACACTCCGGTACTTTTCGAGCTTCAAACCATCCGGAAGCGGCATGCTGGACAGCAGGGTTTTTCCGAAATTGGCCAGTTCGCCCTCGAAGTCGCCGTCCCGGCCCAGGGTAATGTCAATGCGGGAGGCTTCCCGGATATACTTGTCAATATATTTGTCGCAGTCGGCCTCAGTAAGAGCCACTGTTTCAAAGGAAAAACCGGAAGAATTATCGACTGCCGCTTCGGTATCGGCATAAATGTCTTCAGCGTCTTCAAAATCGTAAAGCCGGGGCGGCTCGAAAACGCCGCTCAGCCCGGTGCTCCGGGGCGGCTCCGGCACATGGAAGCTCTCAATAAGATGCTTTTTAAACTGCTGTTCGCTGTTATTCCTGTCGCTGGCGCCGTCCCTCAGGTAACGGTCAATGCTGGCCCGGATCTCCTTCTTGTGGTCTGCCATCTCCGCATCCGTCATCACATGCATCTTAAAGCTGGCCTGCAGCGTTCCGGAATCATCCGGAGCATCATAAAGCCTGAGCTCGTAATCCCCCGGGGGCTGGGTAACAGGAAGACCGGAAAAGAATGTCCTCCGGTGTCCCAGTACCGTAACATCATCGGCGTACTTTTCCAGCACCCGGGCCGCCTCCGGGGGATAGCCCTCAGGCACCAGGACGGCAAAGGGATCCTTCCAGTGGGTCAGCATCACCCCGGACATGGTCATGCCGGAATCCTGCTCCGCCACTGCGGAGTTGGCCGCTATTTCCGGCCGCCGGTTCTCATCGGCAGGATTCGGCACCACCCGAAATTCCCGGGTTAATACCTTTTCATTTTCATCGGAGCCCTGCCGCGCGGAAAACTCATACTCCCCGGGTTCATAAATATCATTCGTGGTTCTGGCGATATAAGAAACATCGCCGCATCCGCCCCACTCGCTGTAAA
Source organism: Succinimonas sp. (assembly GCF_045225735.1). Classification (NCBI taxonomy): domain Bacteria; kingdom Pseudomonadati; phylum Pseudomonadota; class Gammaproteobacteria; order Aeromonadales; family Succinivibrionaceae; genus Succinimonas; species Succinimonas sp. Next base: position 1,836 of record NZ_JBGVBR010000427.1, read on the forward strand.
AATGCTCTTCCGCTCCTTTCTTCTTTATCTGAAAGGTAACATTTTCCTTCTGCCACTCGCCGTCGCAGCCAAAGATATAGTTCGCGCCGGCGCCGGCATAAACCTCCGCAGACACCGCCGCTGCGGGTTCGCTCAGGGAAGAAGCGGCCGGAGCCACCTTGAAGTCAAGACGCGCCATGGCCCTTTGCATGTCGTTATTGTTTTCATCCCAGCGGCAGTCCTCGCAGGTCTCAAAAAGAAGCATCGTATAGTCTCCGGGAGTTTCCGGGGCATCAATGGCAAACCCGGGAACGGCGAAGTCCCGGAAATACTGGGAAGTTCTTACGATCTCGATGTCCTTGCGGGAACGATCCGCCTGCGCCGCCGGGGCAATTACCAGAAATGCGGTTTTGCGGTCTTCGTAATTTTGGAGATCCACATAAAAATGCTCTCCCGGCAGAAAATGATCCCGGGCTAAGGAATATCCGGGGAGCGGCTTCTCCGTCCTGACCCTGAATCCCTGCCGGGCCAGCAACACGGCGTTCTCATCGTCGCCGCTGAAAAACCGGATCTCGTAGCTGCCGTCCCGGGCCGGAGCCTTTACCCGCAAATATCCCTCCCGGGCTGTGTCAGCGGCGGCAGTGTCGGACATCATGCGTTCCCGGGAGGAGGCGTAGTCCGCCGGAACATCAGGTTCGTTTACAGTGAGATAGATTTGACTGCTGTTTTTGATCTCCGCAGCGTATTCAGGCGTCCGGTAGTAAACCAGAAAAAGCTCGTGAGGCTCATAGCTTTTCCTGCTGATAATGGTAAGCTCCGCTCCGGGAATAACCTCCTCCGTTACCGCCGGAAGCTCATTCTGGGGGCCCGGGGACATGCTGGCCGGCCGGAGCCGTACCTCCTCTCCGAAGATTTTCCGGAGGGCATCCCTTTCGGAATCCTGCCGGGCGCTCAGGGTCTCCTCATAGGAAGGCCGGATCTCGGCTCCCAGACTTTTAAGATAGGCCGTGAGCCGGGACCGATCCACATCCGCTTCGGCGCTGATGCTGATGAGATTTCCTTTTTTCTCGGCGGAGAGCACCTTAAAGCCGGAAACATAATCTTCGGCCCGGGCTATCACCCCGCTCCGGATCTCCGCGGTATGCTCCTTCACAAACTTCTCATCGGTGATGGACAGCATCATCTTGCGGGCCGCGGCGGTTTTGGCATTGATTTCCGCGGTGGCCTGATCCTTGCCCCGGGCCTCCACGGTAATTACCTG
>NZ_JBGVBR010000428.1:0-8358 GCF_045225735.1 Succinimonas sp.
GGAGCCTCAGCCGGAGCCTCAGCCGGAGCCTCAGCCCGAACCTGAACCGGAGCCTCAGCCTGAACCGGAACCTCAGCCCGAACCTGAGCCTCAGCCGGAACCCGAGCCCGAACCTGAACCTGAACCTGAACCTGAGCCTTCCACCAAGCTCTCTGTCCAGATTATCGACGGTTATCTGGAGAATGCCCAGGTATACGTGGATCTGAACCGCAACTATGAATGGGATGAAAACGAACCCAGCGGCAATACCGATATTGACGGCAAGGTGACCTTTGATATCCCTGACACCCAGCTTGTTGATGCTGATGGCAACAGGATTAAGAATCTCAAGGTTATTGCCAAATCAGCCAAAGGCTCCAAGAACCATGTATTCGGCACGGAAACCGAGCTTAAGCAGAATATGGTGCTTTCCAGCAATGTATTCCTGCCCGATGCCGCTGATGCCGGAGACTCTGATGCTCCTCAGGTAAATGTGGTATCCCCGTTCACCACTCTGGCAGACATGGCTATTAGCAATGAGACTGCAGCCACCCTGACTGAGGATGACTACAGGGATCAGATTGCCACCATTGCTTCCGGTATCGGAGTTAATGATGCCGATGTTGTTACCGGCAACTATAACGGTTACGCCAGTGAAGCCAATATCAAGGCCATGGTAGCCGGCGAGCTTCTGGTAAGAACCAATCTCATGCCGCAGAACGAAGCTGCCATGCAGAATGTTTCTGAGAACACCAAGAGCACCACGGAATCCATTGTCCGCGATATTGCGCAGTATAAGGTCAATACCGAGGCTGCCGTTCATATCATTAAGAATGCCGCTCAGGAAGGCGGCAACGTTTCTGCCAATGTGGTGGGAGCTTTGGAAGCCGCTGAGGCCAAGCTGGGATCAGCATTCCGGACTATTACCTCAGGCGGCACCGATGAATGGCGCTGCGGCGTAACCCGTGACAACAATGTGTTCTGCTGGGGCAATAATTCCTGGGCTACTCTGGGAGATCCCTCACTTTATGACAGTGTGGTTGACGGATCCCATGGCCTTGACGGCACCCAGTATCCGGATAATTTCAGCGCCACTCCGGTAGCGGTGAAGATCAAGGACAAGGACGGCAATTTTGTGCCGCTTTCCAACGTGAAGAGCGTGGCAGTAGCTCCTGTCCATGCTTGCGCTGTTACCTATGCCGGAGAGCTTTATTGCTGGGGGCACAACTACTGGGGGCAGCTGGGTGTTATTCCTGAAGATGAGGAGATTACTGAGGATAAGGAGCGCTTTGCCTATGCTCAGAAGGTGCTTGCAGGCGAGCAGGAATCCAAGTCCGGATACCTTACGGATGTGGAAGAGGCAGCGCTGGGACAGGATCATACCTGCGCTCTTATGAAGGACGGCTCTGTTTACTGCTGGGGCAAGAATTTCTCCTATCAGCTGGGCGGCGATTATCCGGAGCATACCAAGACCAAAGAACACAGGATGAACATGTCCGGTCAGATTGATATTACTGACTTCCAGAAATATGTCATGCTGCCGGTGAAGGTGAAGTTCCCGGATTCCGTGGCTCGGGTCACTGCTGTGAGAAGCGGTTACTGGGCTCACTGCGCTCTGGTGGAAAATGTCGACAAGACCGACAAGCACAATCTTTACTGCTGGGGCAGCGATCATACGGTAACCATTTCCAAGAACAAGGAACAGTACCGCACAGACTTTGAGGCGAAGTATGCCGGCAAGATTAAGCGGAATGATCCTAACGAGGTGTACAAATGGGACGAACCTTGGAACTGGCTGATGTACGAGGACTCCGGATCGTATACGCCCATTTACGGTCAGCCGGTAACTCTGATGAGATCCATCAATGGTACCGAAATTGAGGACGTTAAAGATGTTGCCATTACAAACTTTGATGGTAATATTTACATGCTCATGAGGCCTGAACATGCTCCGGGAGATCCTGAGGAGCCCGGGGTATACGGACTTTACGGCACCTGGGGGCCCGAGTTCTGGCTCCATTACAATTTTGACGATCTTTTCGATGATGACGAAACCGCAGTGCGAATCTATTCCGGCGTCGAGGACGAGATTCTCTACGTGCTGTCGTCATCCGGCAGGGTAATCTTCAGCGGAACCAACAGGTATGGTATGGCTGGTCAGGGTGATAATTTCGGGCTCAGAGATAATGTGTGGCGGATGCCGATACTTGATCCCAAGGGATATAAGCGGCTAAAAGATGTAACGGAGCTTTCTGTTGCCAAGCGTTCGGTATGCGCTACTACCACCACCTACGGCGCTGACCCTTCTCAGATTGATTACGGCTTCTATTGCTGGGGCTCCTCCACCTTCGGACAGATGGGCTGGGATAATGGCGATAACGGCTTCTCCTATGCTGAAACCGTGGCCGTCTGGGATGGCGCTGCCAATGAGTATTTTGACAAGCCCACCAGAATAGAAAAGCTGCCGAAGAAGATCTGCATGTTTGATCCGGCTGACACTTCTTGCAGCGCGGCACAGGATCCGGAACATGGAGATCAGGAGGAGATCCCTGAGGTTATCGAGAATCCTATTGAGTCCAACAGCGTCTGGTATGAGCCTACCGGAAGAGTTAATGCGGGCAAGGTGTTTGTAGACAGATCCGCAAGCATTCCCGAGAGCTGTCAGGTTCCTGCTAATTCCATAATTATCAAGACAGATTTCTACGATCGTGTTTATGTGCATGGCGCCGGGAGCTGGTCAGATACCTTCGGAGATTGGCCGGGAACCAGAGCTACAAAAGTAGAGGGCTGCAAGAACGAGGTCTATGCCGTGCCGATTCCGGAGGGCTACGATCCTGAAAACGAAGGGGAGGGCATTATCAGGGTTAATGATGGCGAGCTTTTCTACTATGCCACCGATGATTATGAGCCCGTCCCTCTTGACAGTCCGTGCTTTGCCATGACCAGCACCAGCGAAGGCAGCTTTGTTTCCGCTATGGACTGCGGCGTCCGTGTTGAGGGCGCTGTGCTGGAGGATGATGTCTATGTCTACAGCGAGAAGACCGGGAAGACTCTCCGGAACGGGGATGTCATCAGGATTAACCAGAAGGATGCTGAGGAAGGCTCCGGGGCTTTGGAGCTAACCCTGATCATGTCCGGCCCCGGTGTTACCAGTCAGAGCTCCGGCACTTTCTGGTTTGATGACGGCAATGAGTCTTCCGATCCCCAGAAGTTTATCAATGGCGAAATCATTGAACTCGGGAGCAAGATCAACCTGGCCATCAACGAAGATCAGGCGGTAACCCTGCACGTCAAATACAACGACGCGGAAGCTGTTTATCCGGTTAAGAAATGGTATGACACCAAGGATGAGACCTGCCGCATGAATAAGCAGGAGGAAACTCTCGGCGCCATCTACTCTCCGGAACAGACGGTATTCCGTGTCTGGTCTCCGGATTCCTCTGATGTGGTATTGAATCTCAACGGCGACAGCTATCCCATGACTCTCACCGAAATAGCCTGCTATGACCATATCTATGAGGTTACGGTTCCGGGGGATCAGGTCTGGGGCAGCTACAGCTTCGTGATTAACGGTCAGGATGTACGGGATCCTTACGGCAAGACCAGGGACGATAATAACTGGGAAAATCATACCATTCTGGATATGAGCGCCACGGAGCCTGAGGGCGGCTGGGTTGAGAGACCGGCTTTGAACTCCCGTACCGATGCCATTATTTACGGCACCCACGTGCGCGATTTCACCATCAGCGAGACATCCGGTGTTTCTCAGGAAAACCGCGGCATGTACTTGGGCATGGTGGAAACCGGTACCCGGTATAACGATCCGGAGACCGGCGGCATCGCCGTAACGGGCATTGATCATCTCAAGGAACTGGGGATAACCCATATTCAGCTCCAGCCCATTATGGATTTCTCCACCTGTTCCTGGACGAATGCGCAGGATCCTGACTGCTACAACTTCGGCTATGACGTGCATAACTTCAATGTGCCTGCGGATTACTTCTCCGCTGCTGCCATGAGGGGCGAGGATCAGGTTGCCAGGATCAGGGAAGTCAAGACCATGATTAACGAATTCCATAAGAACGGCATTCGGGTAATCCTGGAAATTCCTTACGGCCATGTGTATGACGACATGCTGTCCCGCATCACCGGAAAGTACTTTATAAACCCGGATGCGCAGTGGGTCGGCTACACCTTAAATGCTGACAACAGCATGGTGTGGACGATGATCCGCGATTCCATGGACTACTGGGTGAGCGAGTACCATATTGACGGCATCAAGGTGGCCAATGCCGGAGACTTCAGCGTGAAGGACTTCTCTGACTGGGCGGAGTACCTGAACAGACAGCATCCCGATGCCAATCTGATTGTTTACGGCGATGCTCAGGGGCAAATTTATGAGGATCAGGAGCTCATAGATAATCCGGTGCGCTACGGCACTATCTATCAGCAGTCTCAGGATGCTCATGCCGGTGTTCTGCGTGCCAGGTATCGGAACTGTCTCACCGCAGGCGGAGACTATAGTCAGAGCGCCTTTATCTTCGGAGATGTAAACCAGGGCTGGGATGGCAACGGCTATGACGAGAACGAGAACTGGTTTGAAGAAAACAGCAGTTGCATGCTTAACGGCATGAGAGCCGGCGTGCGTTCACCTGATGCTCCCGCTCCTGCAGATGTGTGGATGGCTGCTCAGGGCTTTGGCGAACCGGATCAGTCGATGGCCTTTGTTTCCACTCACAGCGGAGCTACTCTCAGGGATCGCATTGCCACGTATGTGGGTAATGACGGTCTCCCTAAGGATGATGACTTAGTCTGGATGCAGATGCAGTCTCTGGCCCAAGGCGCCGTGCTTCTGAGTCAGGGCATTCCGGTCATTTACGGCGGTGATGAGTTCGGCCGTTCTAAAATGGCCGCCGAGGACTTCAACAACACCGATATGACCACCACTGGAGCCAATGACTTTGACTGGAGTCTTAAAACCACGTACTGGGGCAAGGTCAGCGCCTATACTGCCGGCCTCATCAAGCTCAGAAAAGCTCATCCGGCTTTCCGCATGACCAATGCCGGAGATATTCTTGAGGGAGTTAAGCTCGATTATGACACCCTTAATGACTATCCGACTCAGAGTCTGGTGGCCTTCGATATTGACGGCTCCCGGGCCGGAGATTCCTGGTCCCGGATTAAGGTGGTAATGTCCAGCGATCCTAACAATGATCCCCGGAATATTCTGAATGCTGAGGGCATGGTGCGCGTCGGCTGCGAGATGGCTCTGGATATCCCTGATGCTCAGCAAGGCGACTTCCCGTTATGGGGTCTCCAGAGCACTGATAACTGTTCTGTTCCTCAGGATCAGATTCAGGGGCCTTCCATCACCATTCTGGCGGAACCTCAGCAGGAGTAACAGCTCAGATGAAGCTCTGAAGCTTCATTAAGAGAAGACCGGTCTTTAACAGGGCCGGTTTTTTTATGTTCCTCTGACAATCAGAGTCGGCATATCCGGGGACAAAGTTTCCAGGGGAGAAGTTTGGCAGGGAACGATCTTAATCTTAAAGAGGCAAAGCGAAAGACTGTAAATGAGCAAAGGAACAAGGGGACACGAGAAAGGATACCGCCGTGCATGCTGCTTAGAGGCCCGGCGGCGAGGCCTGAAATCAGAAGACCACGGTCTTATTGCCGTGAATGAATACCTTGTCCGCGATAACCCGGCTTAAGGCGCGATCCAGCACCATTCTTTCCACGTCCCGGCCGGCTCTGGCCATGGATTCGGCAGAGTAGTTGTGATTAACCTTGATAACGTCCTGAGCGATAATCGGGCCTTCATCGAGGCTTTCAGTTACGAAATGGGCGGTGGCTCCGATGATCTTAACCCCGCGGTCAAAGGCCTGCTGGTAGGGCTTGGCTCCCATGAAGGCCGGCAGGAAGGAATGGTGAATGTTGATCATCTTGCCCCGGGGAAAATGATTCACAAAATCCGGGGAGAGTATTCTCATGTACTTGGCCAGCACGATGTAATCGCTCTCGAACTTTGAGATGGCCTCCAGCATGCGCTTTTCATGCTCTTCCCGGGAGATCCCTTCGTGGCTTACCGTAACGTAGGTAATGCCGAACTTGGCGGTGAGATCCTCAAGAATGCTGTAGTTTCCGATCACCCCCACGATATCGATGGGCATGGCTCCGGAATAGCTTTTCATCAGGAGATCGCCGAGAACATGAGCCTCCTTGGTAACCAGAATCAGAATTTTTTTCCGGGTTTCCGGTTCCAGACGGCAGCGGCCGCCGGCGGGAATGGCAGCAAGAATTTCATTTACCATGCTGCTGCCGTTATCGCCCCCGAAATCGCCCTCGATTTCGGTTCTCATGAAAAACCGGCTGTCGCATTCGGAAACAAACTGATCGTTTTTTATAATGTTGAACTGGTGCCGGAAGCAGGCTCCGGTGATCATGGCAATGAGTCCCTTGGCATCCGGGCATTCGGTAAGGAGGATTCGGCGTTCCATTTGTATAACCTCTCACAATCAAAAAGCAGCGTTATTTTACCAGCATTATCCCTTTCTGAAAAATGAGATCCCGTTCCGGCCGGGTTTTTGCGAGAGAGCAGGGGGCGGAATTTCCCCGGGAAGTCCGGCGCTGAAACCGGAACCTCTTGTGTGACTCAGGTGGAAAAACAGGGCCTTAGGACAGTCCCTCTTCATGCTTAAGCTGTTTCTGTCCCGCTATAATGCCGGAAAACGTTTTTTATGCGGGAGAGCATGCTCTTTCTGAGGGTACCAGCCCTCCGGGGCGTTTTCCCTGCAAAACAGGGCTTCGGGTAGCGATTATGCTGGAAAATTACAAGGTCAGGGTTTTAATTGTTGAGGATTCGCAGTCCCTGAGCGCTGTTTATGCCGCCGTAGCCAGACAGCTGGAGGCGGCTGTGCGGGTGGCTGATACCGGCACCCAGGCCATGGCGATTATCGCTGAGTTTCAGCCGGAAATCATTCTTCTGGATCTGTGGCTGCCGGATGTCAAGGGGATGGATATCCTGCGCTATATTCAGAAGCAGGAGCTTAATATCGCCACCATCGTTATGACCTCCGACGGATCTGTGGATTATGCGGTGGAGTCCATGCGGCTGGGAGCCTATGATTTTCTGGAAAAGCCCATCAGCGCGGATCGCCTGCGCACCACCCTGAGCAACACTATCGAAAAGATCCGGCTGACGGCCCTGGCGGAGCCTTTTGTGCCCATGAGCAGCGGCTCCTGGGGGCTTATCGGAGAATCTCCGGCCATTAAGAGCGTTTATGACCGGATGAGCAGGGTGCGCTACTCTAATGCCTCGGTGTTCATTACCGGCGAAAGCGGCACCGGCAAGGAGGTTATCGCCAACGTCCTTCACGAAATGAATACCCGCAGAAATGGCCCCTTTGTGGCCATTAACTGCGCCGCCATTCCTCGGGAGCTTATGGAGAGCGAAATCTTCGGACACGTAAAAGGAGCGTTTACCGGAGCCTCCCAGGATCATCGGGGGGCGGTATCTCAGGCGGACGGGGGCACGCTTTTTCTGGACGAGCTCTGCGAAATGAGCATGGATCTCCAGTCCAAGTTTCTCCGCTTTCTGCAGAGCTCGGTTTTTCATAAGGTAGGTTCTGCCCGGGAAGAGAAGGTGGATGTCCGGATCATCTGCGCCACCAATAAGAATCCCATGGAGGAGATCCGGGCCGGGCGGTTCCGGGAAGATCTGTTCTACCGGCTTTATGTTATCCACATTCACCTGCCTCCCCTGAGACAGCGGGGCTTTGATGTGGTTCTTCTCGCTCGCTATTTCCTGAAAAAGTATGCCAAGGAGGAGAATAAAGGCTTTATCGGCTTTTCCAAGGATGCCGAGACCTACCTCATGCGGCGAACCTGGCCCGGCAACATCAGACAGCTGCAGAATATGGTGCATCAGGCGGTGGTGCTGAATTCCGGCGATGTCATGACCCGGGATATGCTGCCCCGGGACATGATGCAGGGAGAGGTTCCGGTAAACGAAAATGCCGTTACCTCCGACACCTTCATGAGAAATACCGGCAGCATTTACAACACTCCGGCGCAGTTTTTCTGTTACGCCAACAGCTACGGCGTGGGAACCGTGTGCTCCACAGATGCCGATTCCGGGGAGACAACCTATTATCAGGCAAATGCTGCGGTTACCCCGGATCTTGCAGCGGCGCCGGCTGAACCCCGGCCGGTTTCTGATAAGGCCCTGCCGGTTTCCGGAGGAGGGCCTGTGTTTTCCGTGGATCTCAGCCGGGGCGTTCCGGCTCTCTCCGAATTGGAAAAGCGTTACGTTCTGGAAATTCTCAGAAGAAACGGCGGCTCCGTATCCCGGACGGCGGAGGATCTTCGGGTGGCCCCGTC
>NZ_JBGVBR010000429.1:0-2683 GCF_045225735.1 Succinimonas sp.
AAACATGCTTTATGACGCGCTTAGCTACGCAACTCAGATTAAAGCAATCGAGAACCAGCATGAACGGCAGAAAAAATTGGAACAGAATGTCAATAATGGCAATGCCAGATTGACGTATGGAAAAGGTGTTTTTAAGATCAAAGGAAGCCGCAAGAAACGCAAAAATTGCAGAAGCAGCACAAACGGCAGCGCGGAATTTCTGTCCGGCATGACCAAAGAGGATAAGCTGAAGCCCGTTATTACCCTGGTGATGAACCTGAGCGGCAAACCCTGGGACGGCCCCAGAGAACTTTGTGATCTTCTGGACATAAATGATGATGCGCTTAGGCCATTTCTGAACAACTACACGCTTCACATCATCTCTCCCGAAGAGATAGAGGATTCTGATTTTTCGAAATTCAGCACCATGTGCGGATTTGTCCTGAATGTCATCAAGTACGCACATGATGAATACGGACTTGCGGCCTCAATTAATGAAAATTACAGCGACACAAGCATAGACATTGACGACAAGACGGAGCAGTTTCTCAGTACCGTAACTGATATTGAGGTATTGCGCGAAGAACTGAAAAAGAACAAGGAGGTTGGCATGGTGAGCAACGTATTTCATCGCTGGAGGCAGAAAATAAAAGTTTTATCTGTCATTGATGCCCTGAAAAAACAGGGAAAATCTGATGAAGAGATCGTGGATTTTATTGCTAAAAATTATCACGTACCCCCGGATTTTGTGCGGGATCTTATGAAGGTGTGGCCTAATCCTCTTTTGGATGACGATGAGGATCAGGAAAATGATCCGGCACCATCTGTTCCGACGGGGGCTTAAATGAGGAAGATTTCCCGCGGTTAAAGTGATTCTGCTGCCTTATGGTGCCGCAGTGCCGGCACCGAAGTTGTAACATACGTAAAATTATACGTCATAACGGTGAGAACTTGCTTCTGGCAAGGTCTCGCCGCTTTTTTGGCGTTTAACTGCGGAAATTCTGCGGAGCCCTAGGACGGCCCCAGAGAACTTTGCGATCTTGGAAATTCTACCCCTCTGTGACCACCCCCTAGTGCTTTTTCGTGCCCCTCAGTTCTCATTATCCTTTCACCCTCAATTCCGAAATTCTTGATCCCCCATGGGTCAGCCCCTGGTCAGATCCTGGTTGATAGCACTGGCTACGCGGCACATTCGTTCTTTTAATCTGCCCGGAGGAGATATTCCGGCGAAATTTGCCCGCATCGCCTTTGCCGAGGTTAAATCCTATCCCGGCGGCAAAACCAAAATCAAAGTAATTATAACCCATGCCCTTATTCCTGAACTTGCACTTCCCTATTACCGGAGGGCTCTTGCCGAGGGAGAGTTCTCTCTGGAAAGTCTTACCGGGAGCCGGAAGCGTGCTTAACACCGGGCGTCGGGATAATATTGCGGTTCGTACGGAAAAGCGGCTTCGGAAGTTTAAGGACGGGAAGTGAGAAGTACTGGCGGAACAAGGTACGGGAGAGTTATGAGGCAGGAGCACATCACTTTGGAGATTTCAGGGACTGACTGACACAAATGATGTCATTCAAAAACTCCTGTTATTTTGCATTCCTTGATAAGTGCCGAGCTTATGCCTGGTATCTCTTGAGGTACAGAAATTTCGCTCAAATGTAATGCCTTAGGTAATGGGGGCTTGCAAAAACCGTAGGTCTAGTCCTTCGGGTTATGACAAAAGCAGCGTTACCGGTTACAGAAAAAATGGCATAGGAAGACAATAGGCATAATAATTGATGTGACATACAATAACCACAACATTACCCGCATGATGCGATCCCATCCGGTTAGGGCCCAGACTAAAAAGGGGAGCATTACTACAATGACCAAAAATCTAGCCTGGGTCATGTCATTGTTAGAAAGGCGGCAGAAGATATCACAGGATTCGGACTGATTGAGAGTCTTGTCAAAATACAGAAGAAAAATTATCACACCGGCGGCCAGAATTCCCACAGGTAATCTTCTCTCTTGGGGAAATTTAAATTCATCGTTTCTGCGTTTGTTTTTTCTCATTTGATTATCCGGTTTATTCAGGTCTCTTGTGCTCAGTTTAGAGTTGTTTTCCTGCGAATACAGGCAAGCTGCTTGAAAAATAACTATTTTCAGAATTTACCGCTTTTATAAAAAATTCTAGATTGTGTTCAAAGACGAAAAGTGCTTTCATCTGGAATTTTAGTTGTCGGCGAGATCTTTTTACCTATCAGGTCTGTGATTTCCCTGCAGCGGATATCGATTTCATTCCTTTCGGAATCAGTGATGCATTCGTCTTCATGGCCATGAGCAATACCGTTACGAGCCTTGATGATTTTTGAAAAGAAAGTATCAAATTCCATGGCTGATTTGTTGTTAAAATATTTCTTAAAGAAATCTTCCCAATATCCCTTGATAATTTTAATAGTAATGGTTATTGACATTACCTTGTATACAGAAGATTGCCAAGAAAATTTTATGGTAGGTTCCATGCTTTTGTAGCTGATTCCTGCTTTGTAGGCTACTTCCAGTTCGGTATCATTAACGGTATTTTTAGCAAGCTTATACTTTTTGATAATGTCGGGTGTTTCTAGTAAAATTATTCTTTTAAGAGTTTTCTCAAATTCGATGATTTCACTCCAGAGAGGAATTTCAAGAAGCTTGGAGGTAAGATGGTACTCGGTAAAATATTCTGAG
>NZ_JBGVBR010000430.1:0-8445 GCF_045225735.1 Succinimonas sp.
TCCGGAGGCTATTTCTGCCTCTTTTCCGCCTTGGCTCTTTTTATGATTCTGGGACTGGGGGCGGATTACTGCATCTTTATGTATTCAGCTTCCCCCGCCACCATCCGGGAACGGCGGCGGGCGCTTTTGGCTTCCTGGCTTACCACGGAGGCCGCCTTCGGGGCTCTGGCGTTTTCAGGCACCCGGGCCTTGGCCGCATTTGGCAGTGCGCTGGCTCTGGGCCTTCTGGCGGTATTTGTTCTGGCGCTTTTTCTCAGCTATCAGGAACCTGAGGATGAGGGAGCGGAACAGCCGGTGGCAGAGGTGTAGCTGCGGTGTAAATGGCGGGAAGCGGGAATTGATTTCACAGGGATGAGCGCGGATGATTTATCTAAACGGTCTTACTGCTATTTCGGCTTTGGGCCGGGATTGGGAGGAAGCGGAAAATTCTCTCAGGGATAACCGCGCTCCCGGTTTCACAAGACTTAAGGGCTATCTTCCCGGAGATCTGGCCGCTGATTTCGGGGAGATCTCCTTTCCCCTGAACTCTCCCGAAGAACCGGATTGCCGGAACAGCCTCCTTCTCATGCACTGCCTTAATCAGATTCGGGATCTCACGGATACAGCGTTCCGGCGTTACGGGGCCTCCCGCATCGGCGTAGTGCTGGGCACCTCCACCTCGGCCATCAGCGATGTGGAAAGGGCGGGCCGGGCTGACATGGCCGCCGGAAGGCCGGTGAAATTCAGCTCTCTTTCCTACGAGGTGGGCAATGTGTCCGCCTTTATCGGCCGCTTTCTGGGAGCTAAGGGCCCCTGCTATACCGTGGCCACGGCCTGCTCCTCCTCCGCCCGGGCCCTTATCAGCGCACGGGATCTCCTCAAGGCCGGGATCTGCGATGCGGTGATTGCCGGAGGCGCGGATTCTCTCAGCGCCATCAGCATTTCGGGATTCTATGCTCTGGGAGCTCTGTCTTTGCAGCATACCCGGCCCTTTCACCGGGAGCGGGACGGCATCAATATCGGGGAGGGCGCCGGCATCGCTCTTCTGACCCGGGAGCCCCTGGAGGAGGCGCCCCTCCGGCTTCTGGGCTGCGGAGCCACCTCCGATGCCCACCACATTTCCGCGCCGGAGCCTGAAGGTACCATGGCCCGGGCGGCCATGGAGGAGGCCCTTAAAATGGCGGGACTTAAGCCGGAGGATCTCGGGTATCTTCACTTTCATGGCACCGGCACCCGCCTGAATGACGCCATGGAGGGCCGGGTGGCCCGGGATCTTCTGGGCGGCCGGGTGCCGGTATCCTCCGCCAAGCATCTCTGCGGCCATACCCTGGGCGCTGCCGGCATCATGGGGGCTTTTGTATCCTCTCTTGTTCTTCGGGGAGCCATGCTGCCCCGGCATGACTACCGGGAGGAGGACTACCGGGAGGAGTTCCCTGATATCGATCTCGTGACCGTTCCCGGACGGTATGCGAAAAGACCTTACGTCATGTCGAATTCCCTGGCTTTCGGCGGCAATAATGTATCTCTGGTGTTCTCCCTATGAAAAAATCGCATTTCACTCCCGCGGAATTCGGCAGCTATATTCCCCACCGGCCTCCCATGCTGATGATCGATGAGGTTGTCTTTGCGGATCCCGATCTGGAATCCGGCGAGGCCTTCTATGTGCCCGGGGATCGTCCTATGGCCGGACTCAATCCCGATGGCTCCCTGCCGTCTCATGTTATTATGGAGGTCATGGCTCAGGGCTGCGCCGCGGTTTTGGGAGTCTGCCGGATGCTCCGGGGGGAGCCCCCCATGACCCGGGCGCTTCTGCTTTCGGTGCGGGGTTTTCAGATCAGGCGCCGGGGAGCCTTCCCGGCGGGGCAGCGCCTCCTGATTTCCGTCTCCCGGGAGCTTAAGGATGAGAACTTTGTGATTATGAATGTGGAGGCCTTTGCCTCAGCCGGAGCTCCTGAGGACAGCAGGGCCGCAGATGACGGCGGGGCTATGCATGGCAACAGGCAAATCGTGGCCTCCGGACGGTTTTCCGTAATCGGCGCCGGGGATGCCGGGAACACAGATCCGGAGAAGCCTTCAGGAGGGGCAGAAAAATGAATACCGCTTTTGAGGAAAACAGGAATCGGACGATTCTCATTACCGGAGCCGGCACCGGCATCGGAGCCGCCGCGGCAAGGCGGCTTTCGGGGGCCGGCTTTTCTGTGGTTTTGCACTGCCGAACCCACCGGGAAAACGCGGAAAGCCTGGCCCGGGAAATTCGGGAGCAGGGGCGGGAGGCCCGGGTGATCTCCTTTGACGTGGCGGACACCCAGGCCTGCGAAACGGCTCTTAACGCAGATATTCAGGCTCACGGCGCCTACTGGGGAGTGGTGCTTAATGCGGGCATTGCCCGGGATGCCGCTTTTCCGGCCATGGAGCATGAGGCCTGGCAGCAGGTGCTGGATACCGATCTGGGCTCCTTTTACAACGTGCTCCGCCCCTGCATCATGCCCATGATTCACCTCCGGGACGGCGGGCGCATAGTGGTGGTGTCCTCGGTTTCCGGAATTACCGGAAACCGCGGTCAGGTGAATTACAGCGCAGCCAAGGCGGGGCTGATTGCGGCGGCCAAGTCTCTGGCCGTGGAATTAGGCAAAAGAAAAATCACCGTGAATGCCGTGGCTCCGGGAGTTATTGATACCGGCATGGTCAGTGAGGAGGTGCGGGAACATGCTCTCCCGCTGGTGCCCCTGGGCCGGCTGGGGGCTCCGGAGGAGGTGGCCGGAACCATCGCCTTTCTCTGCTCCCGGGATGCGGCGTATATTACGAGACAGGTTATCAGTGTGAACGGAGGAATGTGCTGATGGGGATGCTGACGGACGGGCTTGCGAGCGGACGCTCGGGAGCGGAAATGCGCCGGGTTGCGGTAACCGGGATCGGAATGATTTCTCCGCTGGGACAGGAGCCCGGAGAGGTGCTTAAGCGTCTCCGCTCCGGCAAAAACGCTGTCCGAGTACTCCCGGAGCTTTCCGAATACCGAAACATGACCTGCGTTCTCGGGGCCCCGGTAACGGAGGAGCTCCCGCATTACCCCCGGAAGAAGACCCGTTCCATGGGGCGGATCAGCATTATGGCAGTGGCCGCTTCCGAAAAGGCTCTCGCCGACGCCGGACTTCTGGACAGTCCCGAGCTTACTGATGGCACCGCGGGAGTTGCCGCGGGGAGCTCCGCGGGCACGATGTCCGGCCTTAAGGACGTGGCGGTCTTTATCTCGGAAAAGGATACGGTGAATCTGAACGCCACCACCTATGTGCAGATCATGCCCCATACCTGCGCCGTGAATATTTCGCTGTTTTTCGGGATCACGGGACGCATCATTGCCGCCAGCACCGCCTGCACCTCGGGATCTCAGGCTCTGGGTTATGCTTACGAAGCCATTAAATGCGGGGCTCAGGATATCATGCTGGCCGGAGGGGCCGAGGAGCTTAATCCGCTCACCGTGGGGATCTTTGATGCTCTCTTTGCCACCTCGAGTACTCGGGATCCGGAACGCGCCCCCCGGCCCTTTGATATTTCCCGGGACGGCATTGTGGCAGGCGAAGGAGCCGGCATGCTGGTTCTGGAGGAGTACGAACATGCCCGGAGGCGGGGCGCCCGGATCTATGCGGAATTATGCGGCTTTGCCACCAATGCGGATGCCACCCACGTTACCAGTCCCTCCTCTCCGGGGATGGAGAAGTGCATGCGGCTGGCCCTGAAGAACGCCGGCATTTCTCCTGAGGACATCGGTTATGTGAACGCGCACGGCACCGGCACCGAGCAGGGGGATCTCGCCGAGGGTTCCGCCACCTTCCGGGTGTTCGGGAGCCATATCCCGGTAGCTACCCTCAAGAGCTATATGGGGCATACCCTAGGGGCGGCCGGTGCTTTGGAGGCCGCCATGACGATTCTTATGCAGCGGGAAGGGTGGTTCGCTCCGAATCTCAATCTCAGTAATCCCGATCCCGCCATCGGAGATCTCTGCTATATCCGGGGCAGCGGGCTTGATCTTCGGACGGAGTATGTCATGAGCAACAACTTTGCCTTCGGCGGGGTTAACACCTCTCTTATCTTCAGAACCCCGGAAGGCGCGGGGTCATGACCGTGCCTCAGGAGGGAGAGTCTGCCAAAGCAGATCCGCATCGGGATGCGGATCGGAAGCATGGGAAAGCCCTCAGGATATTTCTCAGGATTATCTTCTGGTGCGGCTCTCTCAGCTATCCCTTTTATGTTTATTACGGCCTGAAAACTCAGGACAGACTGGGGCCGGCTCTCCTCCTGCTCCTCCTGGCGGGGATCAGAGTTTTTCTGAGCGGCCGGGATTCCCGGGATATCAATACCGTAATTCTGGCGGCGGCGCTGTTTATGGGAGCGGCCTCGCTGCTCCGGATGTCCCAGGAGCTCATGCTGTTTTACCCCGCTCTGGTGAGCTTCGGGCTGTTATGGTTTTTCGGGAGAACATTGAAAGGAGGGCGGACTCCTCTGGTGGAAAAGATCGCCTCCCTGAAAACCCCGCCGGAGGAACGCACGGAATTTTTTCGGAAATACTGCAGGATGGTTACGGAGGCCTGGTGCGTTTACTTTGCGCTTAACGGGGTAACGGCGATTTTGCTGACTCTTCCGGAGGATCGGAAGTACTGGATGATTTATACCGGCATTATTATCTATGTGATTATGGGCCTCATGTTCGCCGGGGAGTTTGCAATACGCATGATTTGTTTCAGAATTCAAAAGGGACGGGAGCTTAATGACCACAGGTAAGTTTAACGATATGTCAGCCATGGAGGCTCTCAGGCGGGCTCAGGCCATCAGCGTGGGGCCTTTTGTTTTTCAGGCGGTGGCTGCCATGGAGGATCTGGGCCTTCTCGGGATTCTCGGGGATCTCGGGCCCGGAGAAAGCATTACCCGGGAGGAGATGGCCCGGAGATCCGGAGTGTCCCTTTACGGGGTTTCAGTGCTTTTGGATCTGGCCGTTACCGCGGACATCGTTATTGAAAACCCGGAAAACGGCGGTCTCTCCCTGTCCAAGCTGGGTATTTATCTCACGAGCGATCCCATGACCCGGGTGAATCTGGCCTTTACCCGCCATGTCTGCTATCAGGGACTGGAAAAGCTGACGGACTCCCTGAAAACCGGACGTCCGGAGGGACTGCGGGTATTTACCGCGGATCACGACACCATTTATCCCTTTCTTAAGGATCTGCCGGAAAAGGCCCGGGAGGCCTGGTTCGGCTTTGACCACTTTTATTCGGATCGCCTTTTTCCGAAAGCCTTGCCGGAGCTTTTCAGGAGGTTTCATCCCCGGTTGATCTACGATGTGGGGGGCAATACCGGCAAGTTCGCTCTGGCGGCCACGGATTATGATCCCGAGGTTAAGGTTACCGTAATTGATCTTCCGGAGCAATGCGAGAAGGCCCGGGAGAATTTCCAAAAAGCCGGGAGAGAGGAACGGGCCCGGGTATTTCCCGCCGATATTTTAAAGGAGGAGCCTGCTCTTCCCGGAGAGGCCGATATCTGGTGGCTCAGCCAGTTTCTGGATTGCTTCAGCGCCGGGGATATTTCCGGTATAATTTCCCGGATTTACCGCGCTGCCAGACCTGATGCGGTGCTGGCGGTGAACGAGATTCTGGGAGACCGCCAGAAAAACGAGGTGGCCTCGCTGGTGGTGGATGCCACCTCCCTGTACTTTACCGCCCTGGCTAACGGCCGGAGCCGCTTCTATCATGCCCGGGAGCTTATTTCCCTGATAGAAGGGGCGGGCTTTAAGCTCTGTGACGAGATCGACCATCTGGGCATGGGGCATACAGTGATGTTTTTCCGGAAAAATCCGGAAGCTGAATATGAGGAAGGCCGGAGAGGAGCCGGCCATGAAGGATAATTATGAGTGATAGTGCTGATAAGAACTCCGCTGCCATTCGGGAGCGGCGTCTTGAAAGAGTGAAAAAGCTGTTAAATCTGAGCAAGTCGGGGAATCCCAACGAAGCGGCTCTGGCTATGAACATGGCGGTGAGAATCCTGCAGGAATCAGGTCTTACCATGGAGGATGTGGGGATTTCGGAGATCAAGAGCATCAAGCTCAAAAAGGTGCTGTCTGCCGGTTTTAACAGAGTGCCGAATTATGAAACCAGATTTTTGCGGCTCATGGAAAAGGCCTTTGGCATCAAGGTTATTCTCTCCAAGGATTACGGGGTAAAGACTTATGAATTTTACGGCCCCGGAGATCGGGTGGATATGGGGGTTTATGTCTGCGAGGTGCTGGTAAGACAGCTTTCTGCCGCTCGGAGGAGATATCTTAAGGAGGATTGCAACTTCGGAAACTGGAGCGTATTCAGGAACCTCAAGCGGGATATGGCCGACAGCTACTGCTCCGGGTGGGTTTCCGGGGTTACTGATTTGGTGAACACCTTTGTGGATATCACCCCGGAGGAGCAGAAGCTTATTGAGAGATTTGAAACGATTAATTACCCGAATCTGACCGCAACAAAATCCCGCTCGGGAGCATCATGGAATGCCCAGGGCTATAACAAAGGCATTTCCGATGGCCGGAATGCCACCCTTAACAGACCGGTTAACGGCAGCGGAGCCCGGGAGCTTCTTTTGGGGTATTAGCCGGGGCGGCCGAGGCGGGATCCGGGGGAAGTTTTTTTTCCGGGGCTTGTAACCTCAGGGCCGCAGGCAAACAAGGCCAACAGACAAACAAACAGCTGCGTTCACAAGCAGCTTTTTCAGACAGCGAGGCCATTGAGATGACAGATCAGGCGCATCCCTTTGATTTAATGATTATCCAGAACAGCGACAAAAGCCGGGTGCTGACAATTTTTGATAACAGATGGGGAATGTTTCTCTTTCCTTATCGAAAAATGACCGTTATTGACCAAGGCCCGGAGGCAGATCAAAAGGAGCTTTCTTACGTTACCGGATGCCTTGCAGAGCTGCTGCACACGCCTGCTCACAGCATTCATGCTGAAATGTCCTTGCGGGCCTTCACGGAGAAGTACTCGGTGTCCGATAAAGTCAGCAAGCTTTACGATCACCGGTTTTTTAAGGTTTCCGTTGACAATCTTAATGAAGAGGAACAGTTTGAGTTAGCCGGGACTAAATTTAAGTGGTGGCGTATTTCGGATCTGGAAGCGGATCCGGATACAATAGCTCATAACTCTGAAATTGTTGCTGCGGTAAAGAATGAAGTGCTGTAGCCGTTTCAAATTCGGCAGACATCCGGCGGAGCAGCATCAGGGCCATGAATCAGTGGCGTGGAACAGTGAGTCTGAGATACGGGCAATTAAGCAAGGTCGTTATTAAGGGATACAAGTCCCTTAAAAAATGCGAGCTTCCTCTTAAAAGCATTAACGTTTTGATTGGCTGCAACGGATCCGGAAAATCAAATTTCCTGTCCGCTTTTCCGCTGCTGCAGGATGTTTTGCAGCAAAAGCTCCGGATTTTTGCCGGAAGGAGCGGGATTAATTCTCTCTTTTATAATGGCATCACAGAAACTGATTACCTGTCATTTGAATTTGTTTTTGATAAAAATTCATATGGATATGAGTTAATTCCGGCTGATGACAGGCAGCTGATTTTTAAGAATGAATTTTTTTGCCGCTATGATGAAGACCAGCGTTATGAAAGCAGCATAGCCAGCGGCCACCACGAATCGCAATGGGAAAACGGCGCTGGTGATAAAGCGGCGGAGCGCGTTATTCCCATCCTGAAAAATCAGTTCTGGCGGGTATACCATTTTCAGGATACCGGCCGCGCGGCCAAAGTGAAACAGGAACATAACATTGAAAATAATAAGCGTCTCATGAGTGATGCGGCGAATTTAGCCGCTTTTTTATATCGGTTAAGGCGCAGCTACGAAAAGAAATATCATGAAATTATTGAAACCATAAGACTGGTTGTTCCTTTTTTTGATGATTTTGCGCTTGAACCTAATGAATTAAATGAAGAACTGATTATTCTTAAATGGCGCCGCAAGGGCTGTGAAGATATTTTTCATGCGGCGCAATTGTCTGACGGCGCGCTTCGTTTTATTTGTCTTGCGACGCTGCTCTTGCAGCCCCCGGAACTGCAGCCTGCCACGATCATCATAGATGAGCCGGAACTGGGGCTCCATCCCTATGCGATAACATTGCTTGCCGATATGATAAAGCAGGTTGCCGCAGCTAAGCAGGTTATCATTTCCACAGAGTCTCCTGACCTCCTTGATGAATTTGCTGCGGATGATGTTGTCGTTGCCGGTATTGCTGCGGATAAGGACGGTAACGGATCTTCGGTCTTGAGACGCCTGGATGAAAAAGAACTCCGGGTCTGGCTTGAAGATTATTCCTTAGGCGATTTGTGGCGGAAAAATATTTTGGGCGGCGGGCTCTCAAGAATGCCGCCAGAAGCTTGAGCAAGTCTGACTTTTAATGATTTCTCCCGTTATTTCCCGGAATTCCGGAAATCCCCGTT
>NZ_JBGVBR010000431.1:0-5836 GCF_045225735.1 Succinimonas sp.
AATGTCGGGGGCGATAACTGGGTCTACATCAAGTATGCCTATGTTGATCGCAATTCCGTGGCCTTTATCCTGGATGCCGACATCGAAGGGGTCAAAACCAAAACCAAGAACCATGAAATAACGGGAGAGACCATCCAGATCCCGGACAGAGGCGATAAGACCATTAAGGGAACCCTGAATTATGAGTGCTCCAGAGCGGGAAATGCGGTATGTGAGGGCCATGAATTTTGTCAGTGCCGCGTACCGAATGATAAAATCGGCGGCATAGAAAGAGATACCCAGTACATTATTCCCCGGGGCTTTAAGTATAACCAGCAGGGCGAAAAAGTTAAGAACCGCTGCTGCTTCAAGTATTCCACCGCAGAATACATCAATGGCGTGGTCTATCCTCCCGCCTATAACCTCGAAATCGGAGGCTGTTAACCGGGCGGGGACGGGGATTCTTCAGGCAGAGCGCCGGATCTCCGTTTAAGAGCTCACAGAAGAGAGCTTTTCAGATTCTCCAGCATTTTCTTTTCATCATTCCGGAGGAGGCCCTGTTTTTACGGCCTCTGTATCTCGATCCTCTTTGCTTTCAGTCAGCCGCTCCTTTTTGTCCGCTCCGGGATACTGGTTTTCCAGATGAGGGGGATGAGCAGATGTCATCAGACGGCCTTTTGCGGGATTCAGGAGAGCGGAAATTATCCCGGATCTCTGTCAGATGTTTTTTTGATGCCGAAGATAACTATTAAGAACATGATGCGGAGAGCCGGAAAAGTCTGTCCTCCGCAAGCTTCAGATTCCCGAGGTCTCCCGTCTCCTCCGGCTTAAGGAGCTTGCCGCCCTTGATAAGCTTAAGGCGGCATTCATCGGGGTTCCGGAGAACAGAATGGGACATGCTACCTGAGCTTGGACAGATTGTATTTGATGTCGGAGAGAGCCAGAAAGAGCTTTATGTTTCCCGCAAGAGCCATAACAGTAGTTACGATGAGCAGCAGGGCTGTAATTATTCCTATCGTTGTTTCATAAATTATCCACCTCGCAAACAGCTCTTCCATTCCTGCAATAAAGTTAGTGCTATCGGCTCCCGGGACTTTAACCCGACTTTTTATAAAACTGTCCAATAATGCGCTCCCGTCGTATATTTGCCACCATAGCGCAAAAATGATTAAAAGAGCATCGATAACGGCAAACAGAGAGCACAGTATAACTATCCGGTTGGTGTTCCGCAGGTCTTTGGGCGTTTTCACGCCATTCACATAGATTGGAAACTCGCAGGCTATATTAGTAACAATTTTAGCGGCGCTTTTTGCATGAGATATTGATATAAGATTAACTATTAAACAAATTATTAAGTTCAGAATTAAAAAAATAACTAATGGGTTGTAAAATTTGTTAATATAACCGACAGACAATAAAAGAAAAAGGGCAGACGGCAGACATGTCGGGATGAAAAACAGGACATTGGTTACTTTCTGCATCACGGATATCCTGTTTAAGCCGGCAGTGATCTCGTCCTGGGAATCCGGGGGAAGAGGTTCCTGAGAAGGGGAAGGTGTTTGAAGCATTTTAAAACCGCTGTTAAATACTGTAAGAGACAGATGAGGAGGATATGGTATCAAATTCCTGACCCTCCCGGTAACCCGGCTGACAGTGTTTGTCTGTCTTGAGGGGCGCTCAGATGACAAACGAAGCCGCCTTAAGACCCTTTTTCCGAAAAGCCCGGGGGACTCCGGTTTTCCGGAGAGCTGGCTAAGTATATACGTTCCGGCCGTTTTGGGAAAACAGTTTTTCCGGAGACAGACATTAAGCCGGATCCGGCCCATGAGCGTATCCGAAGCTCCAGCCCCCGGAGAGCGGAGGCTGAGGGCCCGCTGCCTGTTTCAGGAACAAGGGTTTTAATCTCCCTGGGCAGAATGCCCGGCCCGTAAGAGATCCTTTTTGCCAAAGCCCCGGTCATGCATGGAAAGTGGAGCGAACCTTAAGCTATGCCGGCTTAATTATGTTATTTTCTCTTCAATGCTTTACAATACGTCCGTCGGATCCGCAAAGCGAGGGATTCGCAAAGGCTGCGGAAGTTTTATTTTTTGACAACAAGGGGATTTAAAAATGAAGGCAGGACATCTTGCAGTTGCGTTGGCGCTTATGACAGCAGGCTTTTCAGCTCAGGCAGAGCAGTTTGTCGGTGAATGGACGCACCGGGATTTTCCGGAGTTTTCAATCGTAATTGAAAAGGACGGTGATAAGTACAAGGTTACCCAGCAGAAGATCATTCCCGAATTAACCAGAAAATGCGTGCATACCGCGGTGAAGGCCGGTGATAACAAGCTTAAGCCTGTGGAGAAGAAGGCCCCGTGCACGATCACTGAGAATAACAAAACAAAGAAAGACGATCCCACCCCTTTGAAATACACCACCTATGTGCAGAAAGGTGACGATATTCTCTTTGATCACTCCAGCGATCCGGAGTTTGACTGTGCCGGCACCGCACCTGCCGAGGATGATGAATACTGCACCAATGTGTACCGGCGTGCCAGGTAAAGCATAAAAGCGGGGGATTTGCCTGCTCCTGTCCTGCTGCTCCTTTTGGCATAAGACCCCGTGATTCCGGCAATATCCATCGCTTCTTTCTAACCTCGGGATCTCCGGAAAAGTCTCTCCTCCGCAGGCTTCAGATTCCCGAGGTCTCCCGTTCTCCCCGAATCCCTCCTCCGGCTGAAGAGTTTGCCGTCCTTGGTAGGCTTATCCCCTGATAGCCCTCAGATAACAAACAAGGCCGTCTTAAGACGGTCTTTTTCAAAAGGGCCGGAAACTCCGGTTTTCCGGAGTCCGGCGGGACGATACGCTATTGCCTGTTGGGTATCATTCCTCCAGAGGATAGACATTAAGCCGGATCCGTCCCTTCAGCGTATCCGTATCAATAGCCTCCGGAGAGCGGATACGGAGGGTGTAGCGTACCTGCTCATCATTTTCAGTGATTTCGTCTAGGTAGGAGGCCTGAGTCGTAAAGCTCATGACGGGGTCGTAGACCCTTTCAATAAACTCATAACGCTGCTTGATAATGCTCTTCCTGCTCTCGTCCCCGTTTACCAGAAGCTCCATCTGAGTATGGGAGGCGGTTCTCATGGCCTGAATGCGCTGTTCCGCGGTCTGATTGTAAGCATTCCCGAACTTTTCCCCGGAAACTGACAGTCTGTAGGTGTCAAGATCAAGATAGGTGTTTTCGATCTGGGCATTTCCCTGATAAGGATTACCGTCCTCGTCCGTGAGATCCGTAAATGAGCAGGTATAGACGAACTCTGATTCCGTGGTAAGAGAGTTATCCGGCATGCAGTAATTTTCTGAGGTGGTCAGGGTGACAGGATCCTCGGATCTTCTGGCGCAGTCAGCATCCTCGCTGCAGTTCGCTGCCAGCTTCGTGGCTGCGCCGGCATCGATCCGGCCGAAGCCGAAGAGGGGGCTGTAATAGAGTCCGGTCTTGCTGCTGTTTCGGGTGGGGATCCAGCCCTTGTGAATCACATAGGAATTTCCGGAAACATCGCTGTCCTGCATGGCGCTGTCGGACTTATAGTTTACGGCGGTTTTTGCCAGAATGTACTTTACCTGATTAACCGTGAGATTCCGGCCGCCTGCCTCGAGAATGAGGGCGGTAACGCCGGTGGCTGCCGGAGTTGCGATGGAGGTGCCGGCCAGAATACCGTAATTGCAGGTGCCGCTGTCGATGATCTGGCTTTCCATGTTGTAGGTGCAGCCTTCAACATCGGTGGTCAGGGCGCCGGTGCGGGCGGAGATCCAGAGGTTTGTTCCGCCGCTGGAATAGTAGGCGTGGGTGCCGTCATGCTCCACGGCTCCTACCATAATGGATCCCGGAGCTTTTGTCTCATAATCGGTCTGGGTGAAGATGCAATTTACTCCTAGTTCCACGCAGACCCCGGTGCCGATATCGGTGACGGGCGTGGCGGTAAAGTTGTTTCCGGCCGCTTTGACAATGGGGATATGGTTTTCAGTAAGGGCATCCACAAGATCCGTGTTGCCCAGCAGGAGCGCGGGGGTGGCGGAGCCGAAGCTCTCGTTAACGACATCGGCCTTTCCGATAATGCTGTTCTCGTAGTAATATTCGGCGCGATTGGCATTGGTAAGGCCGTACATCCTGGCGTTATACGCCACGCCTCTGCTGCCGATGCCGTTAAAGGCCGTGGCGGCGATCACCCCGGCTACCGGAGTGCCGTGAATTTGGATTCCTGAGGCGGCGGTAACCATCAGATCCTCGGGATCATGTGACTGCCGATCCACGCTGTAGCAAAGCTCGGGAAGGAAATTATCCCTTAAATCTTCATGTCCGGTCTGGAATTCGGAATCGATTATGGCAACGGTAACCCCCTGTCCGGTGTATCCCTTCTGCCAGGCAGGCACCGCGTTAAGATCCTCTCCCGCTTTGGATCCGATAAAGCGGCCGGCGTTTCTGAGGTGATCCTGCTGGTCGAAAAGAGGATCCTGAACCAGATCGAAGGTTTTGGTATATACCTTGCCGTTGACGGAAAAGACGACGGATTCGCTGTAATCCCGCCAGGTCTTATTGTTAAGCTGCGCATAGGGCACGTAGTACCGGTAGGTTCCGTCGCTGTACACTCTGACAGAGCCGTATTTAACCCCCATAATCTCCACCGGAGATTCGGCATGGGGCGTAAATGAGAAATACTCCTCCCTGCCGCCGGCCACATCCGCCTTGCCGTCCAGATCGCTGAGAATGGCGGTATCCTCGTTCTGGACATAATTGAAATTCAGATTGTGGTTGGTTATTTCCACGAAGGTCGGTTCCGGAGCAGGAGGTTCTTCATTGTTCCCGGAGTCATCATCGCCGGTATTACCGGAATCATCGTCCCCGGTGTTTTCTGAGTCATCATCACCAGTATTTTCGGAGTCATCGTTCCCGGAGTCATCATTGCCGGTATTTCCGGAATCATTGTCTCCGGAGTTTCCGGAGTCATCATCACCGGTATTCCCGGAATCATCATCGCCGGTATTCCCGGAGTCATCGTTCCCGGTATTTCCGGAATCGTCGTTCCCGGTGTTTCCTGAGTCATTGTCTCCAGTGTTTCCTGAGTCATTGTCTCCAGTGTTTCCAGAGTCATCATCACCAGAATTTCCTGAGTCATTATCTCCGGTGTTTCCAGAGTCATCGTCCCCGGTGTTTCCGGAGTCATCGTTCCCGGTGTTCCCGGAATCGTCATCCCCGGTATTCCCGGAATCATCATCGCCGGTATTCTCGGAGCCGTTGTCGCCAGTGTTTCCGGAATCATTGTCCCCGGTGTTCCCGGAATCGTCATCATCGGTCTTGTCAGATTCATCGGCGGGCAGATCGGGAATGTTCCTGAGGTAACCGATAATCACCTCGGCAATTTCATCCCTGCTTTTGTTTATCAGGTCGTCTTCGGAAATATCCGCTATTACCCGGTAATAGACATAATTTGCCAGGGCTTTGTTATCGGCAAGGGAGGTCGCGAGTTCTGATACATCGCTGATGCTCTTACCGAGCTTTCGGAGATCCTGATCCGTTTCCGGAAGGACTCCCTTTCTGGCCAGGAGTTCTCCGGCAATAAGGGTCTTGAAATCGGCGGAGTCGGTGCAGTCTTTGTTGTACCCGGCATCCAGAGACACCAGACTTTTTAGGCCTCCGGCCAGTTCCGCCGCAGATCCCATCCGATCCAGGTAGCTTTCTTCTGTTTCACTGTCACTGTCGTCTCCTGCGGTGATATCTGCTAGGGTGCTGAAGGGGGAGATGATAAAGGTGGTGCCGTTCGGAGTCTGCCGGTTAACATAAACATTACGGGACATGGTGAAGGGGGCAGTCAGGGCG
>NZ_JBGVBR010000432.1:0-11302 GCF_045225735.1 Succinimonas sp.
AACATGATGGAGTGCAGGATATCGGTCCAGAAGTTGACCGCGCCCTCGGCGGCGCTCCAGGGAGCGCTGAAGTAATCGCCCCAGGGAATGTCCACGCCCATGAAGGCATGCACCATGTAGGCCACCATCACGAGAATGCCGCCGGCATAACCGAAGATGCTGATCTGCTCGGCCAGCTTGCGGAGCTTGACCTTGAGCGGGGTGTCTCTTTCCACGCCGGAGCTCAGCCCCTCGGCAATGGAGCCGTACACGGTCTTGTCGCCCACGCTGGTGATCTTCATAACCGCTTCGCCGGAACCCACGCTGGATCCCCGGAATACCAGTCTCGCATCAAAAAGATCCTTGGGATTTTCCGGGAAGGGCTGTTCCGGATTGGCGATCTTGTGAGCCTCTTCGGATTCGCCGTTCAGCTGGGACTGGTCGGTGTCCACATTGCCGTACAGAAGATAGCCGTCAGCGGGCACCCGGTCGCCGGTCTGGAGGAGCACCTCGTCCCCCTGCACCAGATCGTCAATGGGAATTTCCTTCACCACGCCGTCGCGGTAGGTCTTGTTGCGGATCTTGGAGGCTTCCTCCTGCAGCTTCTGGAAGGCGGTATCGTTTTTGTACTCGGACATGGTGGAGATAAAGGCAGCCAGAAGCACGGCGATGAGGATGCCCACTGATTCATACCACTCGGACTGTCCGAAGAAATAGAAAACTACGTTGATAACCAATGCCAACAGAAGGATTTTTATAATGGGATCGTTAAAGTTCTCCCACAGCATTTCCCAGAACGAGAGGGGATGCTTTTCCGAAATGGTGTTTCTGCCGTAACGGGCCCGGGATTCCTGGACCTCCTGTTCCGTCAGACCTTTAAATTGCATAGCTGACTCCTTAAAAGCCGTTGCTTGATAACAGGTGAATAAACATGAATAAAAGTGAACAGACGCCGGAAACACTGCAAAAAAGAACAGTTTTTCATAAGCGCAATTTGTAAGGCGTTATAACATAAAAACCCCGCTGACAGATATGAGTTTTCGTTTTTCCGGTGTGTTTTTGCCGCCGGAGTAGCAGGACAGCAGCAGGATATTCCTCCCGGCCGGCATGGCATTTCATCCGGTTTCCGGGAATTATGCGGGGTATCCCGTGCTTTGCGGGATTTTATGACGGGTTTAGATGCAGGAGACAGCTCTTTCGGAGATAATGGCGGCAGCTCTCCGGATCTGCTGCCGGGGGACAGCGCTTTCTTTGTTTTTTCATTCTTTTTTTTCATTTTCCAGCAGCGCCGCTACCGGAGGTAACCATACATGAAGATTGGCGAATTGCGAGACCTCCTCAAGACTGCCGACAAGAAGCAGCTTCTGGGGATCATCGACATTGTTTACAAGTCTCTTCCCAAGGATCGCAAGGAGGATATCGATACCGGCATCACCGATCTCCTGTCTCAGGGCAAGGACAGCAGCAAAAAAGCCGCTAAGCCGGTTAAGCCCAAAAAGACGCTTCCGGATATGGCCGCTCTTAGAGACCAGATCAGCGCTTTTGTCGATAATGCCCGGGAAGGTCTCTACCTGAGACCTAACAGAACCGTTTCCAAGGAAAGACGGAGCAAATGGCGCTTTGAGGCGCAGCGTTTTGTGAAGGATCTCAAGCAGTTTTCTCCGGCGGATGAGGATTATCAGACCTCTCTGGATTGTCTCAAGGACATCTATCAGGTGCTTACTGAAGGGTGCGGCGTTTATCTTTTCAGATCCGATGATCCCTTTGCGTCCATCGGGATCAATCAGGAAGAGTTTTATGCCATGCTGTGCGACCGGGTTTTTCTGCCGGAGGTTAAGCCCGATCGCGAAACCCTGGCCGACATGATCGATCTGGCCACCAATGTATCCATTGACAGAACCTCTCTCCACACCTCCCTTATTCTGTCTTACCTTGACCATATGAGGGATGACGCAGATATCCTCAGGCTCTCCGCTGAAATAGTTTCCGACCTGCTGCAGGAGCTTCCCCCCGATGAAGGTCCCAGCTTTTTTATAACTATCGAAAAATGTCTTGCCAGCGACAGACTTGAGAATCTCTGCGAGATGCTGCAGGGGCTTTACACCAGACTCGGAGAGTCTGAGAAAGGGGCCCGGCTTTTCTTTGAGGAGTCCGTAAAGCACCGGACGCACTCCGGGCGCAAGGAGGTCATTTTTTACTGCATGCTGCAAAATGAGCATTGCTTCGGCGGCAATGACCGGATTTGGACGGAGCTTTACGAGGAGTTCCGGGATAAGGAGAAAATAGATCCCCGGGAGAGTCTTGTGAAGCTTTATAACGAGAAAATGGCCGCTTTGGAAGACTGAGCTTCGGGGGCCGGCGCCACGGCGGCGGATCCGAGAGGGGATCCCGGTCTGCCGCCGCTGATTCCGTTTCCTTTTCCGCTGCCTCGCAAAATAAAAAAGCTGAAGGTTTTGTCTTCAGCTTTTTCTCTCAGGGGGTTATTTTTTTACTGCCGGCAGACCTGCGCCTTCAGGCAGTTATGAGTTATTGATTCCCCGTTCATTCCGTGTTTTCGGTTTCTCACCTGATTTCCGGCTGTTCCGGTGATTCCTGGTATTTCACAGTCCTCTTCCGGAAAACGCCTCCTTGTTATTATATATCCTTCTTAGCTTCCCTGCAGCATGGAATGCAGAGTGGCGCCGCCTTCAAGCACGATGCTGTGATAGCCGTTACCTCTCAGGATGCCGGCGGCATTCCAGGCCCGGACGCCCACGGCGCAGATCACGATGACCGGACGATCCTTGGGGATCTCCTTCATGCGTTCCCGGAGCTGAGCCAGAGGAATGTTCACCGCCTCGGGAATGCGGTACTTCAGCACCTCCTCCCGGTTCCGCACGTCCAGCACATAGTAATCCTTCTTGTCCAGCGCCTTGTAGGCGGTGAGGGAGAGGTATTCTCCCAGTCCCAGCACCTGGTTTTCCGCGGTAAAGCCCAGCATGTTGATGTTGCTCTTGGCGCTGCCGTACTGCGGGGAGTAGGCCAGGTCGATGTTGGCGAGGTCGCTGAAGGTGCCCCGGAGCGCGATCACCGTGGCCAGGGTGTTAATGACCTCGTGCACGCCTTTCCGTCCGGCGGCCTCGGCTCCGATGAGGGTGCCGCGCTTCTTGTCAAAAATGCCCCGGATGAAGATCTCCTGAGAGCCCGGATACCAGCTGACGTGAGAGCTCTGAATCACAAAGGAGGTGAAGTAGTCCTGACCGGGCTGGAGTCCCTTCTGCTTAAGCTCGTATTCGGAGGTGCCGGAGAAGGCGTAGGTTTCATCAAAGACCCTGATAATGGCTGATCCGGAGGTGCCGGTGAATTCAGCGGCATTGTCCGGCAGAATCCCCAGAGAGCGGGCGATGCTGTCCGCCGCTCTGCGGCCGCCCCGGGCGGCCGGGCCGGCCAGGGGGCTCCAGGTAAGCTCATTGGAGTAGTTCTTGAGAATTACCGCATTGTCGCCGGCGGCATAGATGCCGGGAACGCTGGTTTCCATGCGGCAGTTTGTAATAACGGCCCCGTTGGCAGCCTTCTCGATGCCGGAGCCCTCCAGAAAGTCCGTAGACGGCCGGATGCCCAGAGCCAGCACCGCAAAGCGGAACTTCTTTTTGGAGTTGTCGGAGAATACCGCTTCCACGGTGTCCTCCAGAGTCAGAGAAAAGCTCTTGACTCCCAGTCCCAGCTTAACGTTGACGCCGTGCTTCAGGAGATTCCGCACCAGAAGTCCGGAGAATTCCGGATCCAGATTCTGCAGAAGCTGCTGCCGAAGCTCGATAAGGGTTACCCGGAAGCCCTTTCTGGTGAGGTTTTCCGCCGCCTCGATGCCGATAAAGCCGCCGCCGGCTACCAGCACGTCGGCGATCTCTGAGGGGGACTGCTCCTTGGGAAGCTCCTCATGAATGCTGTCCACGTCCGGCAGAGTTCTCAGGTTGTAGATGTGGGGCAGGGTGATGCCGGTGATCTTTTCCGGACGGAGCGCCGCGGCTCCGGAGGCGATGAGCAGGCTGTCGTAGCTGATCTCCTCGGTTTCGCCGTTCTGATGGTTCAGCACCGCCACGGTTTTCTTTTCGGGAGAGATGTGGATGGCTTCGCACTGGGTTTTGACCTCGGTGCGGTATCTTTCGGAGAACACCCCCGGGGGAATAATGACCAGATTCTGCCGGAGGGGCACCTCGCCGCCGAGATAATAGGCAAGACCGCAGGAAGCGTAGGAGATGTCCTTGCCCTTTTCGAGAATGATAATCTCCTCCTGTTCGGAAAGCCGTCTCAGCCGGGCCGCCGCTGCCGCGCCTGCGGCGGAACCGCCGATAATCACCGTTTTATGAGCCATACCGTTACCTCTTCTTATTATTTGCTGATGCCGCGGAGAGCGGGGCCGCTCCCCGCGGCGCTGTGCCGACTGCCGGAGCAGAGTCCGGCAATGCGCTGTTTTATTCCTCTTCGGAGAAGGTGAGAGTCATAATGCCGTAGTACACGGATTCCGCCTGATAGGCGCTGACATCCGTGCCCACGTTGATAATCAGGTTATTGCCCCATTCCCGGAGCTTTTCTATGGCCTTCAGGGCCTGATCTGAAATATTTGCAAAACCCGATCCGGTATCGTCCGCTTCATCATCTTCGTCATCTTCATCCCGGATCATGGGGTAGCCCTGCTTCAGAAAGCTGTTAACGATTTCCGTTAGACAGAACAGCGGCCCGTCCCCGAAGGATCCCAGAAATCCGAAGGTGCGGCGGAGCTCGTCATGGATAAAGCGCTTGAGATCGTCGTCATGGTCGAACTCGTTGGTTTCGGCCTTGACGGCCAGACAGACCAGCGACACTATCACCTCGTTCATGCTGACTGAGAGCATTTGCTCCCGGTAGGAGCGGATGTGATCCGCCAGATTCTGAAAGTCGGAGAGACGGTGTTCGCAGAGCACTCCCGTTTGCAGGGAGAGGACATAGCTTTGTTCATACAGCCGGTAGATCTCGCGATGGATCTCATAGCCGTCCGGCCACACCATGCGGGTCAGTTTTATCAGTCTGTCCGGAATATCTGATCTGTTCATAGATGATGCTTCGGGCGGGCTTTCCTCGTGAAATTCCCGGCCGTTTTACGAGAGCGGCCTCTTGCCGCTCCTGTTAGTCATAAGAGAAAGATAGCAGAAATTACCGGGGATTTATGAGCCTAAACTGATATTTCGTTGCGATTTTGCTGTGACGCGTGCAATTTTAGGGAAAATCAGGGGCTGATCCCGCGGCTTTTTCGTTATGCGGCCGATTTTTCTGAATTTTTCCCGCGCGGCCCAGGGACTTGTTCAGTCCCGGATCTCCCGCCCTGTCAGCGGGAGATCCCGGAGCAGGCGTTCCTGAAAATCCGGAATCACCGGAAAATCCGGGGCCGCATAAACGCTTATAAGAGAGCCGCCTTCGGGATCCCGGAAGCGGAGAAAGGCGGCGTGGAGCAGGAGCCTTTCCGGAAAACCCCGGGAAGCCTCCCGGAGCCTGTCCGCTCCCGGATTCCGGTAAATGTCGTCCCCGATAATGGGATGGCCTCTTTCCGCAAGGTGCGCCCGGAGCTGATGGGTTCTTCCGGTTTCCGGATACAGGAGGAGCAGGGTGCGTCCCGGGCCTGCCGTTTCTTCCCTTTTAAGCACCCGGTAGAAGGTGAGGGCGGGCTTTCCGGAGACGTAATCGGTTTTCTGGACCGGAGCGGAAAGAAGCCGGGATCTTTCCATGTCCTTGGCCAGGGGGTAGTTTATGGCTCCGCTGTCATGCCGGACGATGCCGGATACCCAGGCCGCATAGATTTTCAGGGGATGCCTTGCTTTGAAGTCCCGGACAAAGGCGGCGGCGGTTTCACGGTTTCGGGCAAAAAGCACAATGCCGGAGGTGGCCATGTCCAGCCGGTGCGCCGGGTTGGCTTCGGGATACCGGTTCTTGATGCGGGAGGTGAGGGAATCCCGTTCCCGCTGCCCCGGAACGGCAAGGAGACCGGCGGGCTTAACGGCGGCGATAAGATTCCGGTTCTCAAAGATGATTTCCGGATCCCCGGCGGGCGGGCGGTATTCAAAGATTATTTCGGTCATGGCAGGCTCCCCCGGAGATTGTAACAGCCGGGAAGGATTTTCCCAAGAGCAGAAGGAGAACGAATAAGAAATACGCAAAAATACAGAAGGAAGCGGCAAAAACAACGGAACAAGGCAGGATAACGATCCGACGCTCTTCTGGTTACCTTTCTGAAAACATAATCAAAAACAATGTGACCAACATCAATATATTATTTGACCTCTGTTATTCAGCAGTGTGCTATTATCATAATCAAGAAATCTGCGGTGGTTGCAAAAAGCGGGTTTCGGCCTTATCTGGCGCTTTCAATTACAACCTTCAATAAGAAAGGAATTATTATGAAGAAACTGATGATTGCAGCTGCAGCTCTCCTGATGTCTGCTTCTGCTATGGCTGACTGGGCTGTTGTTGAGCAGACTGATGATAGCTATGTGTTTGAAGAAAGCGATCTTGGCATTCGCATGGTTGCCGCAAATCTTGGCGCCAGCGAGGGGGCTCCTGTAGATCAGATTGCCGCTAAGATCGCCAGTGAGAAGGGATGCCAGGCTCCTACCGAGACTGCTATTGCCGGCCACAAGGGCTATCATTTCGTTTGCCCTGATGCCGTACAGGGAATTGTCCTTGATGATGACGGCAACGTTACCATGATTGTTGGCAAGTGCGAGAGCGAAGAGCAGTGCGCTTCCATCGACTCTCTGATTACCAAGCTTTCCGCTAAGTAATTCAAAGGGTTTTGCCCGGGGATGGGCTTGAGCTTTTCCCTGTCTAAAAGGAGTGCCTCCGGGCGCTCTTTTTTTTGCCCCGGTTCCGGGGTTTTTCAGTATCCGTTTCGTGAATTCACTATGTTTGCAATGCGTTTTATGAGAGCGCCTTTGCTTCTGGCGGCTCTTTTTCTGATGTTTTTCTCCGGAACCGCTGCCGCCAAGGAGCAGGTGCCGTGGCTTATTTATGTTTATTTTGTGGGGTCGGATCTGGAATCCGGAGACGACGATGATTCCGACAGCGGCGGCAATGCCTCTCTGGATATCGGGGAGATTACGGACAGCGATGCCGGCAAAAACGTCAGGGTGCTTATTCAGACCGGCGGCTCCCGCAAGTGGCACAACGACTTTGTGAACAGCAAAAAGCTTCAGATCTTTGAATATCAGGGGGATGAGAAGCTGAAGCTGATAGACAGCGGGCCCGCCAAAAGCATGGGTAATTCTGCCACCCTGAAGCATTTTCTGGAGGTGGGAGAGAGCCGCTACGATCCGGAGCACCGCATGATCATTTTCTGGGATCACGGGGCAGGCCCCACCGGCGGTGTCGGCTATGACGAGCTCTTCAACGATGACTATCTCGAGCTCAGCGAAATCACCGAGGCCTTCGGCAAGGTGTACGGCAAGGAAAACAAGCCCTTTGAGATCATCGGCTTTGATGCCTGTCTGATGTCCAGCGTCAGCGCCGCCTACAGCATGAACAAGTGGGGGCATGCCATGATCGCCTCCGCGGAAACCGAACCGGCTCTGGGCTGGTTTTACACCCCCTGGCTGGACGAGCTGGAAAAGAATCCCCGGATGAGCATCAGGAAGCTGGGCACCCGCATTACGGACACCTACATGGAGGATCTCAACAAGTACAACAAGGGCCGGAAGAGCATTCTTTCTCTGATCTCCCTGGACGATTTTCCGGATCTGATGCTGGCCTTTACGGACTTTTCCGCCGCCGTGATGGATGCCGTGCTGGACAATAATGCCCAGATTTCCGCCATTGACCGCATCGCCGGCAAAACCGAGAGCTACGGATCCCGGGATAAGTCCCGGAATGACTATTCCGACGTGATCGACCTCCGGCAGTTTGTGTCCGGACTGACCTCCTTTGCGCCCAAGGAGGCCCGGGAAACTTTAAATGCCATTGACCGCGCGGTGATCCACACCAGCAAGGGACAGGTGGTGAAGGGGAAGGGCCTCTCCGTTTATTACCCCGTGGGCAAACAGAAGTCCAACTACGAGCATGTCTACCGGCACGGCGCTCCGCTCCCGCTCAATATCATGTACGGCCTGATGGTGAATTACCTGGACAAGGACGGCGTGCAAAGGCTGGCCAAAAGGATTGCGGATGCGGAAGACGAGATGATGGAAGCCAGCGATTTCAATGAGCGCTATGCTACCTATCTTGATGACTATCAGATTGCCGAGCCTGATGAGACCGGCGCTCCGGAAACTCCGGCCCCGGCTCCATCTGAAAACACCGCGGTCTTTCTCTCGGGACTGCAGGGCGCTGCCGGCAGCAATATTGTGGTCAGCGCCAGCACCCTGGAGAGCTCCCAGAAGAAGGATATTGCCAAGCTGGAGGATTTAAAGGTTCGGTACGACAAGGACAACAATGCCTTTGTAACCGTGCCCCAGAAGCTTTTGAAATCAGTGAGCTCCGCGGAGCTTACCATGTTTCTGGTGGATTTTGAGAAAAAGAACGACGGCAAGGTCGAGGGTTATCTGGTTCCCCTGGGGTCTGACGTGACTCTGGAGGAGGACTGGGACACCGGCGTCTTCACCGATGACATTGACGGCAGCTGGCCGGCCCTGGACGGTCATCTTCTCTCCATGACGGTGGTCAGCGCCTCTGATGAATTCATCAATTACACCAGCGAGGTTAAAATCAACGGGGCGCTCCACAATCTGGTGATTGTGTACGACAACAAAAAGGAAGAGTACGACATTATCGGCACCCAGAGGATAAATGAAAACGGGATTCCGGATCGCGTGGGAAGCAAGCTTAAGCCCGGCGACAAAATCACTCCGGTGTTCAGCATTTCCACCCTGGACGGCAAAAACAGCACTGATTTTGATACGGATACCTTTGTTTACCACAAGGAGAGCAAAATCGCGGATCAGGATCTGGGGCAGGGCCGGCTGCTCTTTGCCTTTACCTTCAAGGATTCCTTCGGGAACAGCGCCATGTCGGAGATCGTGGCCATTACCATGAATGACAAGAACGAGCTTATTTATCAGACGCTGGAGGATCTTCTGGAGGAGACGGGATATCAGGTTCCGGATGATGATGACGGCGACGCTGATGACAGCGATGATGCTGACGATGACGATGCTGATGATGATTCCCCGGACGAAGATAATGACGGTGATGATTCTTCAGAAGATGATGAAGACGATGAAAATGATGATGAATCCGAAGCCGCGGATGATTAACCGGGCCGGAAGGCTTTTCCCGGAACCGGGGATTTAGCCTGAAGTCCTTAATGAGCTCTCCTCAGGGAGGGCTTTTTTTATTGCTGAAGGCTCCTTTTATTGCTGAAGGCTCCTTTTATGGCAGACGCTGAAAATTTCACCCCGGGGTGCCTGCCTCCGCTGACATTTAGCGCCGCCCCTTTCTATGCAATCCTGACTGTTTGTTCTCCAAATTCCTGATCCCAAATTCCTGATCCCCCGGCGCCGTATTCCGAATCCGATAAATCATAAGCGGTACCGCATGGTACTGTCCTCAAAGTACCGGATTACCGGCAAATCCGGCCTTAAGAGACTGTCACGCGCTTAAGTTTTTGCAATACGGGGCAGTTTCAGGGGTAAAGGGGCGGAGCCCCTTTAATCATTAACCGGGAAGCGCCGCAGGCGTCTTCCCTTCTTAATTATTATTCTTCGGAACTTTAATATTCTGTTTCTGCCTGCATTGATTGAATCCATTGATTGAATGCGGGTATGTCCGGGGCCTCCCGCGGTTCGCCGGGGGAGAGGCGGACATTTCGCCCGCGCCCGGGCCGGGGATCAGGATTCATCGCAAAGGGGAGTCATGAATTACCTCAGGGACTGGTCACGATCTCACTGAATTTCCGCCTTTTACGGCTTAGGCTCCCGCGCCTGGAAATTCAGCGAGACCGGGATTTTTATGTTTAAACCGCTCCCGGACATTGTCCGGCATCGTAAAGCAGGGGGAACACGGCAATCGATCGGTATCATCCTTAACTTCCTGCATCCTTAATTTCCTGCCCTGCCGAAATGTCTCCCGGACTGCATAGGTAACCCCCTGCCTGTTTAACCGTAATTTCGTCGCCATTGCCAATGATCACCGCCGATTGGTTTTTGGGCGGGCGATCAGCATCTTTTGGCCGGCTTTTTCGGCACTTGCGGTTTTCCGCTGAATTCCTGAAAAGATCTTGGTGAAAATTTGACCATTTGCAAACACAGTTTTCTTATTTTGAGAATTTTTCAAGGGAGTATTTCAACATGTCATTTTTAGAAAATGACCGTTTTTAGCGGGGTTTTGACACTCAAAATCCCGAAAAATGTGACCTGAACCATTACCGAAACGGAAACCATTGACAAAATATACTGATAATCTATACTTTGGGCGAATGTTTTCACCAACAGTCATTGAATGAGGTTTTTTCATGACACAAGAAAGTACGCATCTCGCCAATGTTATGGATGTTACCAACCAGAAGAAGGTACGCTGCGACGCAGCAGCCAAGCAGGTGCTCAGCAACAAGGATATTCTGGCGATCATTCTGAGAGAGGTCGTTAGGGAATTTCGAAATTGCGACAAGGACTTTATCAAAAGAGAATGTCTTAAGGACGGGGTACGCGTTGACGAAACTCCGCCGGACGGTGATGATGCCACAGACAGCATTGTCGGGCTTAATACCGATGATGTGATGCTGCTGGAGGGGCGGAGGGGTTTTGATCTTCTTTTTGAAGTTCTGGTCCCGAAAGCAAATGGCAAACGTCCGGGCAAGAAGAGGCGGCAGGGGGATCAGAATGCTGCGGCATCAGGAACAGAGGCCGCTTCCTCTTCCGACGAGCCGGAAAAAGCTATTTTGATAGTGAATTTGGAAATCCAGCAGAATACCAGTCCGAATTATCCTCTGGTAAAACGGATGATTTACTATATGTGCCGGGTGGTGGTAAAGCAGAAGATTTTAGTGAAGAACTTCACTTACAGCAAGATGCGCAAGGTGTATTCCATATGGATATGTCCGAGTCCCAGAAATGAAACAGAAAATTCCTTTGAAACGTTAAAGCTTGGTTCGAAAGGCAAGGGCCGAAAGAAGTTCATCAAAAAGAAGGACTATGATTTGATGGAGGCTATTGTTATCCAGGTTCCCAATAATGTCACGGAGGATGATGAACCGATCATTAAAATGCTGAGCACCCTTTTTTCACTTAAAAAATCAGTTGCTGAACGGAAGAAAATTTTGGAAAATGAATTTGGAGTAGCTATGACAAAAAATTTAGGCGAGGGGATTGACACTATGTGCAACATG
>NZ_JBGVBR010000433.1:0-24424 GCF_045225735.1 Succinimonas sp.
TCTGCCATATGCATAGGGATCACATACATTACAAACATTATGTATGGAAAACTTACTCTATGCCGTCAATGATCGGTGCCATCCAAATAACCCTGCATGGCTTATACCAGAATGGGCTTATCAAGTCTTTCACCTATTTAAAAATACATCAACAATACGAGATTGAACTTACAGACAATCATGAACTTTACAGATTTGTCTCCGGAGACTGGCTGCGGTACTTTGTTGGTCGCCAGATTCAGATGTATCTGAGGGATCATGTCCGGGATTCCCGTTCTGTAATGTTCATCAGAAACATTACCCTGCAGATTTCTGATGCCGGTCTGGCTGCTCTGGATATGATGATATGGCATTCTTCCTGCTGGACGGCCGTGAAATGCTGTTCCGCTGATAATTTCCGTCTCAAGTCAGCAAACCTGATTATGGCCGGAAAGGCTCTGAGCATTCCCCCCGCGCGGATGTTCCTGATATTCCATGACAACGAAGATATTACCAAGGCGACTGAAGAACTGGGCGATACCGTAACGATTATGAAGATATCAGCATTCAACTCTGAAATCCCGGATTTATTCAGGGATATGGTTCAAATTTGAGCTTGAACAACGCCTTCTGTGAAGATCTGGATGACTGTCATTTATACCGTAAAGGCTGCGCAGCTGAGAAGAAAGGATGACATGATCTTATAAGTAACAGCATATGATCCCCTTCGATAAAGATTTAAAAAACCGGCCTCCCCTATTCAGAAAGACCGGCTTTGATCCCTAAAGCCTTCCCCTGACTCAGAGGAAGGCATTTTTGCCACTAACGGCACTGCACCTCATAGAAGCTTCCGGAGAGCCCCGGGAGCACCAGCTCGTTCCCCTGCGCCATAGCGCCGTTCAAAGACTTGACAGAGCAGGAACCATAGCCTAGCTTGCCCCAGACGCTGTCATCAACCTTAACCTTGCGCTCCTTGGTGCCGGAGTTCAGGGCATAGATAACCTTGTCCTTGCCGTAGCTCTTGAAATCGACAAAGAGCCCCGGGTCGCTGAAAAGATGCGTCCTGACACCATGACTTAAAGCCTTATGGGAATCCCGGAGCTTCAGCATGGCGGCCACGTCATTCTTCAGCTTGGTTTCGTCGGCATTAAGCTTGTCCACATGACCTTCGGTACGGGATACATGATCATCGCAGCGGTCAACCTTGCCGCAATTATCCGGCTTCATGGCAAAGTCCATGGTCTCATCACCGGTTTCATCGCCGTAATAAACGGTTATAGGGCCGCTGTAGGCTGCCACAAAGCTCAGAGCCGCTCTGTGAGCGTCATAGTAGGAGGCAGGGCGGGAGCCCTCCTTCTCGTAGCGGGCTCTCTGGAGGAGATCACCGAATCTCACCAGGTCGTGATTGGACAGGAACATATTGGGCAGGGAGCCGTCAGTATACCCCTGCATCTTCCGATACCCGGCCTGAAGCTCGGTAGCCGGCTGGCCGCAGGCGGATCTGTCAAAAATGTTCTCCCGGGAAGCCAGCACCTTGACAAGCTCGGCCCGGAGCGGGAAATTAAAGGCGCTTACGAGAGCGTTGTTCTTAAAGACGGTTCTCTCAATATCCTTAGGCTGCTCTGACCAGACTTCTCCCACCATGTAGCCCAGAGGATGCACCTTTTTGCCGTTCATCTTGTAGGTAACCTGTTTGGAGGTTTTGGCTACCTCGTCGGAAAGCTCCTTCCAGAATTCATTCTTCACCTGATAGGCCTGATCAAGACGCCAGCCGTCGATCTTGGCTTCCCGGATCCAGTAGGAGGCCACCTCCTTCAGGAACGGCATGGAGGCCTCGGTTTCAAAGCAGCGGGCCTGCTTCAGGGACATCTTGTCAATGTTGCCGTACATGTCGATGCAGCGAATGGAAAGCTTAAGCTCGTTGCCCTTGGGGCTTTTAACTGCCACATTGGCCTTGGCATGACCGAACACCCCGTCCAGGAAGACGTACATTCCCATGGCATGAGCCTTGTTCACCAGGGTGATAAGCTCCTCCTTGGTGCCGAATTTGGGGTCAATGCTGAAATAATCGGAGGTGTAGTAGCCGGTGCCGTCCAGCTTGTCATAGGTCCAGTCCTGACCGGCCACCGGGATAGAGGTGAATATGGGGGTCAGCCAGATCGCATTGGCGCCGGTGGATTTAATGTAGTCAAGGCTGTCAATAACACCCTTGAGGTTGCCGGTGTGGGAGGACGGGCCCCAGGACTGCAGCGGGCCGGAAGCGCCGCCGTTGCCGTGTCTGAAGCTTTCCACCATTATCTGATACATGCGGATATCGCACATGGCGCTGTCTCCGCCGAAGCAGCCCTTGTCATTCTTGGCCAGACTGATGTTGTCTCCGGTAAGAGTCACATCCTTTCCGGATGCGGGCCGTACGCAATGCGTCGGTTCATCGGGCTTCTGCCATGCCGCAACATTACTCGGCTTGCTGGATCCGGTGGAAGCGCACCCCGAAACCAGGGCCAGTGCCACGGCCATGCTGATCACGCTGTATTTCATATCAATAACCCCTTCTGCGGTGAATCTTGTTTAGGAACGGCAATTCCTTCTTACGAAATGCCTGAATAGCTTTATTTTAAAAGAAGAGATCCGCTCTAAGATGCCCGGTACCGGCTAAAAATGATTTTTGGGAGAAATATCACGGAAAGCCGCAGGGTTATAATTCCCGGGCTCCGGAGTCTTTGTTCGCTGGTGCCCGGCTTCCGGCACCGGGAAGCGGAAAAGTTATTCACAGCCCCGCAGCACCATGCGCATCATTGTCCTCTGCGGCCATCCGGCCGCATCTTTCGCAGTGCCCGCAGCCATGACAGACCACTCTGAAGGAACACTTTTCACAGGGAGCAATATACTCCGGCGGCGCCAGATCCTCCGGGGACAGCGGGAGTCCCAGAGGATCCGTAAGCCGGAACACCGTTTTTCTGCCCTGAAAGCTTACTCCGGACTTAAAGGCCTGCTCGGCCCGCAATCGGCCGGAATTAAGGCGATAAATTCGGCCGTCCTTCTCAAACAAAGATCCGGTGCCGCAGAAAACAAAGGTCACATTGGCCTTCCGGCACTCGGCGCCCAGAGCCCGCACCCATTCCCAGGAGCAGACCCGGGCGTTCTGATAGTTTTCTCCGTCACAGAGCACCTGATCCAGTTTGCCGGAGGCCAGATAGTCCGCCATGGTGACGGGGCCGATAAGAGGAGCGCACATAACGCCGCGATGCCGGGCGGGAAGATCAAGGAGGACCGGAATGCGTTTATCCGCCATTTTCTGGTTTTCGCAGGAAACGCTAATCATGACGTTTTCCCAGCCGTCCCCCCAGTCTGCGGGCAGAACTTCAGAAATGCGTTCCGGTCTTTTGGTGAGGAGATAAAAGATCACATCCGGGCGGGAGCGGATAATCTGCCAGGCTTCCGGTCGCCAGGTGTCGGCTTCCTTCAGAAAAAAATCAGAGGTCAGACAGACCCGGAGGGACTGCCCGGGCTTTACCCGGTAATTGCCCTGCCTGTCCCGGGACAGGGGATAACGAAAGGACTGATCTCCGGTTCTTCTGATTACCGAGCCATCCTGATTTCTGAGGGCGTCAAGGAAAAACATGTAGCAGTTACGGCAGCCCTCGCTTACCTTCCTGCAGCCGTGCCAGGGATTCCAGATATCCCGCATCAGCGGTGTCCGACCTTGAGCATAAGTCTGGCGCGCTCTCTCAGACTGAGACCGTCCCGGACAGTCCTGATATGATATTCCATGCCGTTATCATAGTGCGCCATATCATAGGGATAATGGGGATTGTTCTTAAGACCGTTGTCTTCGATTTTCAGGACTTTGGCCAAAGCCGCCGCCTCGTAGCACCAGAGACCGTGATAGTACCGGCTCATGAGATAGGTGGAAAATTCATGATCCTCGTGCCCGGGAATCCATTTGTCCACCACAAACTCCTCCAGAGCATCCATGGCCCGGTAGGCATCATAAAGATTGTCCAGAAGCGGAGTAAAATAACCGTAGGGATCCTTATCCCAGAATCCGACGGAATCTGAGGCATTGAAGCCGGCGGCGCGGAAGAACAGATTCAGGAGACGGTCATCCACCCTTTCCCGGTGCGCCACGTCATAAAGCTTTTCGATAACAGCATTGTCTTTGGCCAGAAGAAGTCCCATGGCGGTGAGTCTTAACAGGGAGAAGTAGCCGAAATAAAGCACCGTGGAGCTCTGATGCTTTTCCGACTTCTGGGCATAGATTTCCAGATCCGAAAAGCGGGTGGCCCGGAAGGCATTTACAGCATCGCAGTAATCGTTAAAGATCTCCTCGCAGGGAAGTCCCAGGGAATACTCGCTGTTCAGCAGGATCTTGTAAAGACAGTAATTGTCCGCCCGAAGCGCCCGGATCTTGATTTCCGGCCGCACGTCCGATGAGGATTCGCCCTTTTCGGCGCTTGCGATGGAGGCATTGTTTTCGGATATGCGCTGCCGGTTGAAGCGCACCAGATGTTCCAGATATTCTCTTCTGGACAGTCCGGGATCCCTGATCTTTGTGACATCGGAATTTTCTCCTAAAAATCCTCTGCTTAAATGACTATGCAAATCCCTCATGAATAAAACATCTCCCGAATTCAGCCCCTGATTAAGCTCCGCATGCTCTCAAAAAAACTGTTCCACAATCATCCACCGGACACTTCTCCCCACGGCTAGTATTCATAAAGTATAAACGCAAAAAGGCCGCGACTGAGCACCGCCTGCTAAAATTGCCGGGACAGACACATAAAACCGGAAACATCACATCATAAATCTGTAATCACCGGCTTCTGATTTCTCTCCGGACTCCCGGACATCACTAAGCAGCCCCTGTCTGAACCAAAATCATCTGTCCCTCATGAAACTTGCGGAAACTTAAATCCAAATTCCCAGATCCTTTGTTTTCAAAGGTTTGAGCGATTTTCCGGCTTCATGCGGACAGGAAATACCGACCTCATGAAACGTACGGAAGCGGAAACTTAACCCAAAATTCTCAGATCCTTTATTTTCAAGGCTTTAAGAGCTCTTCCGGCTTCCTTATGACGGCAAAAACCGCACCCTGTGAAACTTACGGAAACTTAAATCCAAATGCCCCGGTCCTTTGTTTTCAAGGGTTTGAGCGGTTTTTCGGCTTCCTTGCGGCACCAACAATCACCCCTTGTGAAACTTAAACTCATCCCGGTGCCTGTCCGACATCTCCAGTTAAAATTTCCGTGAGCCCCGGTTAAACAAAAAACCCCCGGCAAACAGTGAATTCCGGGGGCCTCAGATTATTCCCACTCAATGGTTGCAGGCGGCTTTCCGGATACATCGTAAACCACGCGGCTGATGCCGGCGATTTCGTTGATTATGCGGTTGGAAACCCGGCCCAGAAGCTCATAGGGAAGCTCAGACCATTTGGCGGTCATGAAATCAATGGTTTCCACGGATCTCAAAGCCACCACATAGTCATACCTGCGGCCGTCCCCCATAACACCTACAGACTTCACCGGCAGGAACACGGCAAAGGCCTGAGAAACCTTGCTGTACCAGCCGGCCTTTCTGAGCTCCTCGATAAAGATAGCATCTGCCTGTCTCAGAAGATCGCAGTATTCCTTCCGGATCTCCCCCA
This sequence comes from Succinimonas sp., assembly GCF_045225735.1. Classification (NCBI taxonomy): domain Bacteria; kingdom Pseudomonadati; phylum Pseudomonadota; class Gammaproteobacteria; order Aeromonadales; family Succinivibrionaceae; genus Succinimonas; species Succinimonas sp. The sequence goes on from NZ_JBGVBR010000433.1 coordinate 5,624, forward strand.
GCACTCTTACGCCCAGGCCCGGTCCCGGAAAGGGATGACGGTAAACCATTTCCTCGGGAAGACCCAGAGCCACGCCAATGCGGCGCACCTCATCCTTGAAGAGTTCTCTCAGGGGCTCCACCAGCTCGAACTTAATATCGGGAGGGAGACCGCCCACGTTATGATGGGACTTGATGACATGGGCCTTGCCGGTTTTGGCGGCAGCTGATTCGATCACATCCGGATAGATGGTGCCCTGAGCCAGGAACTTCACATCGGAAAGCTTCCGGGCTTCATCGGCAAAGACATCGATAAACACCCGGCCGATGGTCTTGCGCTTGACCTCCGGATCGCTCTGGCCGGCAAGAGCCTCCAGAAAACGCTGCTCAGCATCAACGTAAATGATGTTGAGTCCGAAACGATCCCCGAACATTTCCTTCACCTGAGCCCCTTCGTTTAAGCGGAGCAGGCCGTTATCCACAAACACGCAGGTCAGCTGATCGCCGATAGCCTTGTGCAGCAAAAGCGCAGTTACCGAGGAATCCACCCCGCCGGAAAGACCGAGAATCACCTTTTCGCTGCCCACGGTCTCGCGGATCTTCCGCACCGCATCCTCGATAATGGCATCCGGCTTCCAGAGGCCGGTGAGACCGCAAATGCCCTTCACAAAATTAGTCAGGATCTCGCGGCCCTTTCTGGTATGGGTAACCTCGGGATGGAACTGCACGCCGTAGAAGCGGCGGCTGTTATCCACAATAGCGGCATAGGGGCAGGTTTCGGTATGAGCGGATACCTGGAAGCCCTCAGGAAGAACGCTGACCCGATCCCCGTGGCTCATCCAGACCTCAAGCTGCCTTACGCCGTCCGTTTCCTGATCGGAAAGGCCGGTAAAAAGCGGGTTTTCCGCCGGATCCAGATCCACAAGAGCATAACCGAACTCTCTCTTATCGGAGGATTCCACCTTGCCCCCCAGCTGTTCGGCCATGGTCTGAAGACCGTAGCAGATGCCCAGAACAGGAACTCCGGCCCGGAATACATATTCCGGAGCCCGGGGGGAACCGGCAGCGGTCACTGATTCCGCGCCGCCGGAAAGAATGATGCCGTTCGGAGCAAAAGCCTTGATCTGCTCCTCGGAGGAATCCCAGGGCCAGAGCTCGCAGTAAACCCCGATCTCCCGCACCCGGCGGGCGATAAGCTGAGTTACCTGAGAGCCGAAGTCCAGGATAAGGATCTTTTCATTATGAATATTCTGGTCTGACATGAAGAATGTTTCCTAAGCTGGAAGGGATCGGAGACCGATCCCTGATAATGAACGGGAGATAAACGGAGGGCGGCGTTATCCGGAGCCTCCGGAATCAGCTTCCTGAACTCTACACTCTGTAGTTGGGAGCTTCCTTGGTGATGGTTACATCATGAACATGGGATTCCTTGATGCCGGCTCCGGTAATGCGGACAAACTGAGCCTTGGTGCGGAGATCGTCGATAGTGGCGCAGCCGGTAAGTCCCATGGCGGAACGGAGACCGCCCATCTGCTGATGAATGATGCTCTTCAGGAAGCCCTTGTAGGGAACCCGGCCCTCAATGCCTTCCGGAACCAGCTTCTCAGCAGCGTTGTCAGACTGGAAATAACGATCGGCGGATCCCTTGGACATGGCAGCCAAAGAGCCCATGCCGCGATAGGACTTGAAGGAACGGCCCTGGAAGAGCTCGATCTCACCCGGAGCCTCTTCGGTGCCAGCCAGCATGGAGCCTACCATCACCAGATTAGCGCCGGCGGCCAAAGCCTTGGCAATGTCCCCGGAATACCTGATGCCGCCGTCGGCAATCACCTTGATGTCGGATCCGGCCAGAGCGCTGACCGCATTGTCAATGGCGGTAATCTGAGGCACGCCGCAGCCGGTTACAATGCGGGTGGTGCAGATGGAACCAGGACCGATGCCTACCTTAACGGTGGAGGCGCCGGCTTCGGCCACTGCCAGAGCGCCCTCGGCGGTGGCAACGTTGCCGGCCACAATGTCGAGATCCGGATAGGCCTGACGAGTGGACTTGATGCGATCCAGCACTCCCTGGGAATGACCGTGAGAAGAATCGATAAGAAGCACATCCACGCCGGCCTTCACCAGAGCGGCGATTCTTTCGTCATTGGCCGGGCCCACGCCTACGGCAGCGCCGCAGCGGAGACGTCCCATGGCATCACGGCAGGCATCGGGCTTGCCCTCAGCCTTCTGGAAATCCTTAACGGTGATCATGCCCTTAAGACGGAATTCGTCATCCACCACCAGCACCTTTTCAATGCGGTTCTTCTGCATCAGGGACTGCACCTCCTCCCGGGAGGCGTTTTCCTTTACGGTTACCAGTCTTACCTTAGGGGTCATGACCTCATAGACGCGCATATTAAGGTCGGTGATAAAGCGGACGTCGCGGCCGGTGATGATGCCCAGCAGATCGCCTTTTCCGTCCACTACCGGGAACCCGGCAAAGCCGTGCTTGCGGGTCAGCACCAGAATATCGGCAATGGTGGCATCGGGATTAACGGTAACGGGATCCTTGACCATGCCGCTCTCATATCTCTTTACCCGGCGCACCTCTTCGGCCTGCTTTTCAATGGACATGTTCTTGTGAATGAAGCCCAGACCGCCCTCCTGAGCCAGAGCAATGGCCAGAGCGGACTCGGTGACGGTATCCATGGCAGCGGAAACCATGGGGATGTTCAGGGTGATGTTTTTAGTCAGCTGAGTGTGCAGGTCAGCAGTATTGGGAAGAACAACGGAATGGGCCGGAACCAGAAGCACATCGTCAAATGTCAGCGCTTCCTGAGCGATTCTAAGGGTCATGCAAAACCTCTCTCATTAATGATGCAGCAACGCAGAAATCAATGGGTAATTTTGCGTGAGTATTATAGGGAGAATTCACCTGCCGGTAAAGAAATATTTAACATTAATCACATTTTGCCCGGAGCGCTGCCAGGGAAACGTCCTTTTTCAGACAGCTTTCCCCGACAAAGACGGCTTAAAGAGGCCTTATCAGGGGGATCTCAGCAAAAGCTGCCGAATTTCACAAAAAAATCGAAATTTAGTGCACAAATGCTAAAAACATGTTACAATTGTAAAAATTTTGTTAAGCACCTCTGTTCAACAAGCCCCTTAGGAATTCTTTCATGAGCGCCACACTTGCAAATCAGCTGAATTTTTTAAATGCCGAAGAACAACTACGGAAAGCATCCATCAACGATGATTCCTACGACGCCCGTCCTGATGATGCCGTGTTCTTCAAGAACGATGTGAAGTACATTGACGACATTACTGCTCCCCACGCCAAAGAGATTACTCAGAAGGAGCTCCCTCTTGACAGTTTTCTGAACCGTTTCAGAAAAAATTAGTTTACAGATTCCCAATACCTCCATTTTGTTTTGGTCTTTTGAACTCCTTCGGGAGTTCTTTTTTTTTTGGCGGCGATCCGCTCCCGGGGTAACAAACCCCCTGAAAATCATATAAAATTGTGTCTGACATTTCATATTCCCGCAGCATTTAACAAGGACGGACCTTAAATGGGTTTTCTAAAATTTCTTGACCAGGCAGGCGCTGTCTGCACCTATATCAGGAACTTCTTCTTCAATATCCTGTTTTTCATTTTTCTGTTCCTGGGGGTCATTTCCTTCTTCTGCTTCCTCGGCATTCTCACCCTTATGGCAGATAACGGACACACCTCAGCTTCCAATGTTAAGAATCCCAAATCGCCGGTGCTGTCAGTGGTGATAAATTCTCCGGTGATGGACGCTCCTCCGGTGGAATCCGTGTCCCACTTCCTGCTTAACGCCCTCAAGAACAACAGCCCGCGGGAGTATTTCTACCTGCAGGATTTCCGGAAGGCGATAGCGAGAGCTGCGGATGACAAGAAAATCAAGGCCGTGGTCATCCGCCTGGGGGATGAAGCCTCCCTGCGTCTCGATCAGGCCAAGGTCATGGGCTCCGACCTTAAAAAATTTCAGGAAAAGGGCAAGAAGGTTTATATCTATTCCGAAGCCTATGACCGGAACACCTACGCTCTGGCCTCCTATGTGAAAGAAAATGTCTATGCCCATCCTCTGGGGGGCATCTTCCTCATGGGCTACCAGCTGAAGTCCCTCTATTTCAAGGAGCTTCTGGACAATGCCATGATCACGGTGTTCACCCCCAAGGCCGGGGCGTACAAAAGCGCCATTGAGCCCTTCAACCAGAATGAAATGAGCCCCCATGTCAAGGCGGAATATCAGGGCATTGCCGACGATCTCTGGGATCAGTACAAAAAGCTTATCTCCGAAAACCGTCCCGGCGCCGCCATCCAGAATTTTGTATTCGGCAGCCAGAACTATCTGGAAATCATGAAGAAATCCCAGGGGGATTCCGCCATGGCCGCTGCCTCGGGACACCTGGTGGACAAGCTGACAGACTACGATACCTTCATGGAAGACGTGGCCAAAGCCGAGTCCATCTCCCTAAAGACAGACAAGGAAAGCTATCGCCGCAGACTGGAAACCCTGACCTTCCGGGACTATCTCAGAATCTCCTCTGACAGCAATCCCCAGAAGAGCAAAAACAAAATCGCCGTTATCTTCGGCTCCGGAGAAATCACCAGCACCTCGGAATACTACTGGGATTTCACCAGCGAAAACCTGGTTCCGCAGATCAACAAGGCCATCGAGGATTCCTCCGTAAAAGCTCTGGTGCTCTATCTTGACACCCCGGGCGGCGACGTGTTTGCCTCCGACCTTATCAGATCCAGGGTGGAAGCCTTCAGAAAATCAGGCCGCAAGGTGGTGATTTACATGAGCGGCATGACAGCCTCCGGCGGCTACATGATCTCCACCGCCTCCGATTACATTGTGGCAGAACCCACCGCCATCACCGGTTCCATCGGCGTGTTTGCCATGGCCGGAAACTTCAGCAAGCTGGCGAATTTTGCCGGAGTGCATGTGGACGGCGCCGGCAGCGAGGGATCTCAGAGTCTTTCCGTTCTGGAGCCCTTCCCGGAAACCTACAAGGCCATGGCGCAGCTGGAAATTGACCACACCTACGAAATGTTCCTGAAAATGGTGGCCGGCACCAGAAATATGAGCGTGGACAAGGTGCGTCCGCTGGCCGAGGGCCGCATCTATACCGGAACTCAGGCGATCAAAATCGGACTGGTGGATAAGCTGGGAGGTTTTGACGATGCCGTGGCCGAAGCCGCAAAGCTGGCCAAGATTGATAACAGCTATCAGGTGGTCTTCTCAAAGCCCATTGTTTCAGACGACATCTCTGATCTGGGCATCGGCATCATAAAAGCAGTCAGCCTGGTAAATGAGCCCCTGGCCCTGAAGATTCTTAACTCCTATCTCCCGGCCCCGAAAAACCTGGTTCCTCAGGAAAACGGCAAGCCCAGAACCGTAAGCTTTATCCCCTTCACGGTGCAGTAAGCGGAAAAAGCAGAAACCGGAACAGAGAGTTTATCCGTTCCGGCCTTCCAAAAGACCCCGAAGTCTCACAGCTTCGGGGTTTGCTGTCACTTTTACACGTTTCTGCGCAGCAAACGAATCTTAGGGGGTAAATTCTGAGGTTTTAAATTATCCCTCAGCTTGGGGGACGAATTCCGGGGTCTTAAATTGTCCCCCAGCTTGAGGGACAAATTCCGGAGTCTTAAATTGTCCCTCAGCTTAGGGGACAAATTCTGGGGTTTTAACTTGTAAGCTGAACCGCATCCTCCAGAAGATCCAAAACCGCCTGAGCCTTGGCGCAAGTTACTGAAAGGATGGCCACTCTCCCGGTTTTAAGAGCACCCAGAAGAGCTTGGGTATCCGCATAATCACCGGCAAAAACCCAGACCAGAGCCTTCCGGAGTTCCGTAAGCCTGACCCCGATCAGCCTCCGGGAAATTTCCGGTTCCATAAACTGCCCGTTCCGGTCAAAGAAGGAGCAGCACATGCTCCCGGCAATGCCCATGTCCTTAAGCACCTTGATGTCCTCCTTAAGGTAGGCGCCGCTTCTGAAGGAGCCGGAGTTTTCATCCACGCTGCCCACCCCCGCCAGAACCAGATCGGCGTTTTTGCCTTCCTCCAGAATATCCCGGATCATGGGATCCTGACACAGGAGCGTTCTCAGCTCGGGATTCTGCACTAGAAGAGGCGTATTTAACGTGGCGTAGGCTCCCCCGGTCCTCACGGCCATCTCCCGGGCAATCTCATTGGCCTGAAATTCCTGCCCCCGGCTTCCGGATACTCCCGCCAGCGGCACAAAAGAATTGCCGGTTTTGCCAGTATCGGAAAGGGAGCGGGAAATACCGGAAAGGGTTCTCCCGCTCATCACCGCAATGCGGGGATATTTTCTGAATGCCGGCTTAAGATCCCGGGCGCTCTGCTCGTAAAAGCTTTTATCGGCTCCCACCTCCGGGGTTTTATACACAAAGGCGTTTCGAAGACCGAAGGCCGATTCCAGTCTTTCAGAAAGGAAGTCCTCGCTGCCGCCGGGGGCAGAAATGGTGATTTTAACAATGCCCTGCTCCCGGGCTTCCCGGAGCATGCGGCAGACCTGAGGCCGGGAAATGCCCAGCTTTGCGGAAATCTCCTTCTGACTCAGGGATTTTAAGTAAAAAAGACGGCTGACCTTTACCAGATCTCTGGTATCTGACATCTCTTCTGTCCTCCGAAGCCGATACTCCCAGGATTTCTCCATCCCATTCTCCGACTTGGCTTACGCTGCCGGAAAATCTGTCTCAGCTTAGCATTTTTGAAATTAATTTCAATAGCAAAATTAATTTCAAAAATTTCTTCCGGTGTTTTTGCGGTGTAGTAGAATAGCAGTATGAGGATGGTTCGTGCCTGAGCGCCATGAATGCGGATACGGATTCAGACCGGGACAGCATCAGGAATTTGGACAAGTACTTAAACAAAGGACTTAATTATGAGAAACAAAATGTACGGGGAATTCGGAGGACAGTATGTTGCTGAATCTCTGATGCCTACCCTTATCGAGCTTGACAAGGCTTATCACGAGGTTATCAAGGATCCGAAGTTCTGGGAAGAATATCGTTACTACATGAAGGATTATGTAGGCCGCGAATCTCCGCTGTATTTTGCTAAAACCCTTTCTGCCAAGTACGGCCCCCGGATCTACCTGAAGCGCGAGGATCTGAACCACACCGGCGCTCACAAGATCAATAACTCCATCGGACAGATCATGCTGGCCAAGAGAATGGGCAAAACCAAGGTGATTGCCGAGACCGGAGCCGGTCAGCACGGCGTGGCCACCGCTACCGCAGCAGCTCTCTTTGGACTGAAGTGCCGGGTGTTCATGGGCGCCGAGGATATGAGAAGACAGGCCCTCAACGTCATGAGAATGAGAATGCTGGGCGCCGAGGTCGTTGAGGTTCATTCCGGCACTGACACCCTTAAGGATGCCACCAATGAGGCTATCAGAACCTGGGCCAAGGATGCCGAGGACACCTTCTACGTCATCGGTTCCGCCGTGGGCCCTGCTCCTTATCCGGAAATGGTGAAGGCCTTCCAGAGGATTATCAGCGAGGAAGCCAAGAAGCAGATCCTGGAGAAGGAAGGACGTCTGCCCACTGCCATTGTGGCCTGCGTCGGCGGCGGCTCCAATGCCATTGGCGTCTTTGCGGACTTCCTGGATGACAAGGAAGTGAAGCTCTACGGCGTGGAAGCCGCCGGCAAGGGCCTCAGCACCGGCGAACACGCCGCGGCCATGTCCGCCAAGAATGTGGGCATTATCCACGGCATGCGCACCTACCTCCTGCAGAATCCGGACGGCAACATCAAGACTGCCTACTCCATTTCCGCAGGTCTGGACTATCCGGGAGTAGGCCCTGAGCATGCGCACCTCTGCCAGACCGGCCGGGTTACCTACGATTCCGTAACGGATACCGAGGCTATGGAGGCGCTTCTGGAGCTCTGCAAGCTGGAGGGCATCATTCCGGCTATCGAAAGCTCTCACGCTCTCGCTTATCTGCCGAAGCTCTGCAAGGATCTGACCAAGGACGATATTGTAATTGTTAACCTGTCAGGACGCGGTGACAAGGATGTAAACACCATCGCTAACTACATCAACGAAAGAGGCGGGCTTTAATCATGAACAGAATCGAAGAAAGAATGAATGCCCTTAAGAGCAAGGGCGAAAAGGCTTTTATTACCTATGTAACCGCCGGGCTTCCCAGCCTTAAGGACACCATTTCCATCATTAAGGCCCAGGATGAGGCCGGAGTGGATGTTATTGAACTGGGGGTGCCCTTCTCCGACCCCATTGCCGACGGTCCGGTTATTCAGGCGGCTTCTCTGGAGGCTATCAACAACGGCACCAACATCGATAAAATTTTTGAGATGATGAAGGAACTCAGAAAGGACTGTCAGGTGCCGGTGGTATTCATGCTGTACTACAACACCGTTAACCACTTCGGCATTAAGAGATTTGTGGAAACCTGCGCGGAATGCGGCGTTGACGGCATCATTGTTCCGGATCTGCCCTACGAGGAGAGCTTCGAGCTGAGAGAATTCCTGGATCTGCCGGGGGCTCCGTTCCTGCTGCCCCTTATCGCTCCTATCTCCGGAGATCGCATCCCCATGCTTTTGGAAAATGCCCGCGGCTTTGCCTACTGCATCTCCTCCATGGGGGTAACCGGTCAGGATGCCAATGAGTTTTACAAGAACACCACCGTCTATCTGGACAATGTCAGAAAGATCTCCCAGATTCCGGTAATGATGGGCTTCGGCATCAAGGAGTTCAAGGACGTGGAGCCTTATATTGACCATGTGGACGGCTGCATCGTCGGTACTCATCTCATCAACATCATGAGAGAAACCAACTACAGCCTTGACGCTATCAGGGACTATGTCTCCGGCTTTAAGAGGGCTCTTAATCCTGCAAAATAGAACCTGAACATTCAGTAAATACCTGTGATAGCTCCCGGCCATGTTTGACTTGGCCGGGAGTTTTTTTGTTTTAGCAGCAATGACGGGCGATGTTAACTGGTGTCCGATTATTGCCGCAGCATGTACCAGACTCGTCCCCATGTCAGGGAGAGCGGCATGACTGCTGGCGAGCACGTCGTTGATCTTAACAGTGCAAGAAGATAATGGGGGAGAAACAAACAACAATGATAAAAAACATTCCGGTTTAATACTTTGCGGATAATCTGAAAATCAGAGATCGGAAAGCATGGTTTTGACATCTGCTTTCGTTAAGTTCAATCGCATATCACAAATCAAAATGATGCGCCGTGTTAGAATGAACTGGCTATGATGCGCGGAGGTTAACTTATGAGCGAAATTCTTAATCCTGCTGACAGCAATTCCTTTGCTGATCTGGCTGCATTCAGGGATGAGGATATTTTTGCAGTCAAGACTGTTTTTATCGCAAAGAGGCTGAAAGCATCAATAAGAACAAACGTCTTTTTGCCGTACCCCATCCCCGCAGATTCGGAAAAACCGGAACCGCACATATGTTTATCCCAACGATATGCTCGTAATAGGCATTAACTACGTCCGAAAACCAAGGAATATCAATGCCTGATTGAAAAGCTCGGTTAATTTCATGCATGATTGAGAGGGGTATTATGGAGCATGCAGCAAAGTACACTGCAAAGCAGATTGCACACTGGTTCATTTGGAGAGATAAGATTGCCGAAGATATGGAGGGCTGGGATCCCCTTTCACTGCTAAAGCTGCTGAAGCTTATGTACTATGCGGAAGGTTCTTTTTTGGCAACGGAATGCGGTTCTCTTTTTTCGGAACCGATTATTGCATGGAGACACGGGCCTGTTATTAAATGCGTATGGGATCTTTACGCAGATTCGCCTTATTCCCTTCCTTTGAGCGATGATGAAAAACCGCAGCTAAACTTGATCTGCAAGGAAGATCAGGATCTCGTTGAAGATGTGTTTCAAACGTTTGGTCAGCTGTCCGCCTGGAAGCTCAGAAACATGACGCTTCAGGAAAGCCCGTGGATAAAAGCTACAAACAATGGCGAAATAATGAACCGTGAAATAAAAAGAGAGCTGATTAAGGCTTATTTTAAAGAGAACTACATTTAATGTGTCAATGGCCGTCTTAAGAAGGCCTCAGAGAGGAGTTGATTGTCATGGAAGATCGCAGAATGTCCCCTGATTTGTTAATACACCCCGGTGAAACCATTTCTGAATTGCTGGAGGAACGCCGGATCACAGAAATGGATCTGGCTATGGGACTTGAATATGCCTTTGGCATATCCAGATCCTTTTGGCTGAATTTACAGGCTAACTACGATGCTGAATATCTGAAATCTTTATGACAGCAGTTTCCCGAGGAATCCCGCGCAGGCATTAGCGCATGATGGCAAGCCCGCACGGATGCCATCCGGCCTGCATTTCCGGCATAACAAGGCTTGAAAATCCCCGCTAAACAGAGCCTGACCTTAATTGCAGACTCCCGGTTTTATCCCCGCTTGTCCCAGCTAGCCCCCGGATCATTCCGGGATTTTTTTGTTCCCGGCGTCCCCAGACACTCCCCGGTTTTTTCCGGAAATCCACAAGTTCTCAAGTCACAAAACCTGTGAATAATTCTGTTAGCAACTGGAAAAACGGGACTTTTTTGCAAACTTGTCCTTGATTTTTCCTCTCACAGCAAAAATTGTGCAAATTTTGCTCAATTTTGTAAATTTTTTGTAACAAACACCGGATCTAGTTCTCATAATCACAAAAAAACACAATTTATGGGTTACCCCATGCTCAAAGATACTATTTATGCGTTTACTCTCAGGATTCTCTTCCGGTTCCTGCGCCCCTCCCTCCCTTCTCCAGCAAAAAAATGATCTGTCATGCAAGCCTCCGGATTGTGTCATGTTTCCAAACCACCTCCTCCGCCCCTCCTTCAAAACAAAACACTTCCAAACAAAAAAGCCACTCCGGAGAGTGACTTCTGAAACTGGCAGCAAGCCTGCTGTCTAACTTCCCCCGCCTTGCTGCAAATGAGCCCTTTATGGCAAATGAACGGCGGAAGAGACAGGAACCGGAAATAAATCAGCCGCCCTGCTTCCTGATGAGAGCCTTGCCGTCCTTGAACGCATGGCCGACCTTTTCAGCGCAAAGCACATAATAATGACCGTCCGGGGCGTAGGAAACCGCCTTAAGCTTTGCGGGATCAATAACGCCGTTTTCATCAAGAATGGATTCATCAACGGAGGCATTCACCACCTCGCCCACAACCCGGAAATCGTCCTTCTTCTCGTTATGATAGGTGAGCACCTTGCATTCCAAGGTCAGGGGCAGTTCCCGGAACAGCGGCGCATATACATGAACTGCCGGCTCGTCATGAAAACCCGCCTGCTCTATCTTGTCAGCCACCTTTTTACCGCTGACCAGTCCCACATAATCCGCAGCGGCAATAACATCCTGAGTGGCCATGCTCAAGGTAAAAGCCTCGTGCAGGCGAATATTCTGAGAGGTCTTATGATCTACGGAAAGATTAATCTCCACCTCCTTTAATCCCCAGACACAGCCCCAGGCGGCGGTCATAAGATTCGGCACACCGTCCGCATCATAGGTTCCCACCAGAAGAACAGGCTGCGGATAAATAAGCGGCTTCTCGCCCAGATCCTTGCGCATTTATATACTCCTTTACTTCGCTTTGCAGGTATCCGGACAAGCGGAAGGAACCTTATGTCCCTCCTCTGTCCGGACAATCTTCGTATAACCCGATTCTAAGCCTATCCGCGGAAATCGGCAAAGAAAACAGGTCATAAACTGTCACCGATCTCAGGTTGCGCCTGCGATAACCGGAAAAGCCCGTCATAAAAAAAGGGAACCGGCTTCAGAGCCGATCCCCTGTTATTAATGCCATGCAACATAGCGCAGCTAATACAGCATTTCAGAAAAAGGTTTTATTTCTTTTTGCCGCACTTGCTCCTGATAAGATTCTTCTTCCGGAAGGCAAAGCTCTTTCTGGCATGACTGAACTTATGAGCGTTTACGGACTTCCGGGACGGCACCTTGCTGCTGTACAGAAGAACCTCTTCCTTCTCAGCGGCAAGCAGATTCTCCGGAATCTCGTCTGCGGCCTCCCCGGCAGCGGGAACAATCTCTGTGGCCGGCTCGGCATCGCTTTCCATTCTTTCAATGATGCTGGCTACCCGCTTGCCGTCATCCGGAATCTCCTTAAGAAGCTTCACGGAGGAGGAGCAGCACACCGGATAAAGACCGGTTTCATCGCTGAAGCGGCGGGGGAAGCCGTCGGCCTCGCAGGTATCCATAACGGCGCTCCAGCGCTTCCCCGGAGAGTTTTCCGGAAGATGGAAGCAGATGTCGTAGCCGCTGGCATTAAACATGATCACGAAGCGTTCGCCGTCAGCGGCGCTGGAGCCGATGTCCAGCATGAAGACCTGAGCCACCGGAGAATGCCAGTCATTGTCCACCAGAGCAAAACCGCTGGGATGGTACCAGTTGACCTCATGGTGCGGCTTTCCGGTGACTCGGAAGCCGTCATCCTTAAGCTGGAGCTCGGTGAACACCCGGGAGCTCAGCCGAATGCCGGTAAGGAGCTTCACAAAGTTGTAAAGATCCTTCTTGTCCTTGTCCAGATCCCAGTGCACCCAGCTGATTTCATTGTCCTGACAGTAGGCATTGTTGTTGCCATGCTGCGTCCGGGAAATCTCATCGCCGGCCACAATATGCGGAATACCCTGAGACAGCATTACCGTCGCCAGCATGTTTCTCTTGATCTGGGCGCGCTTCTTCAGGATCCGCGGGTTTTTGGTGGGGCCTTCCTCGCCGTAGTTGCAGGAAACGTTGTTGCTGGTGCCGTCCTTGTTGTCTTCCCTATTGGCCTCGTTGTGGCGGTTGTTATAGCTCACCACATCCTCCAGAGTAAAGCCGTCGTGATAGGAGACAAAGTTTACGGAGGAGTTAATGGAACGGAATTCCTTGGGATAAATGTCCCGGGAACCCAGAAGCCTTGTGGCGAACTCGCCCATGCAGCCGGGATCGCCTCTCCAGAAGGAACGCACGGTATCGCGGTAGCGGTCATTCTGCTCGCTCCATTTGGGAGGGAACTGTCCCAGACGATAGCCGAAGCCCCCGATATCCCAGGGTTCCCCGATAAGGAGCGCCCGGCCCACCACAGGATCGGCGTTCACAGCCTTAAAGAAGGTGCCGTGAGGTTCAAAGGAATTGAAGACGTAGGGCGTGGTTTCCCGGGCCACGGTTACCGCAAGATCGAAGCGGAAGCCGTCCACCTGCATTTCGGTCAGCCAGTAGCGCAAAGAGTCCATGATAATCCGGAGGCCGGATTCGGAGGAGGAATTAAAGCTGTTGCCGCATCCGGTTACGTTGGTGGTGGCCTCGTAGTTAAAGCCCTTGCCGTCCTGGGAGTGTTCGTAGACGTAGTAATTCCTGTTATCAAAGCCCCGGAAGGAAACATTCGGCCCGCCATAGCCGCCCTCGGCGGTATGGTTGTATACCACATCCAGAATCACGGCAATGCCGGCCCGGTGGAATTCCCGGATCATGGTCTTGAATTCGGTTACCGCATCATCCTTGGCATAGGAAGGCTCGGGAGCCATAAAGGAAATCGGGTTATAGCCCCAGTAATTGGTAAGTCCCATGTCCACCAGACGGGATTCGCTCATCTTGGCATATACCGGCATGAGCTGCACCACGGTAACCCCGAGCTCCTTGATGTAATTTATCACATCCGGCTGACAGAGACCCAGATAGGTGCCCCGGAGATCCGGCGGCACGAGTTCGTTCAGCTTGGTGAAACCCCTGACATGAGTTTCATAAAGAATAGCCCGGCCGCGGGTGATATTAGGCTTCGTCACCCCCTGCCAGTCAAAGGAATCATCCACTACCACCGATTTGCTGATAAAGGCCCGGGAGTCATGGAGATATTTATCGTAATTCCAGATCTGCGGACGGTTAAGCTTTTTGGCATAGGGATCGATGAGAAGCTTTTTCGGGTCGAAGGCCACGCCCTCACGGGGAGCGTATCTCCCGTCAACGCTGTAGGCATAGAGCTGCCCGGCGCGGACTCCTTCCACAAAGCCATACCAGGTGCCGTTATTTTTATCCGGCAGGTCAAAACGACATATTTCCTGCTCATCATTGGTGTAAAGCACCAGCGTCACCTTTGCGGCTTCCGGCGCCCAGACACTGAAATTACAGCCCTTATCACACAAAGAGGCCCCTAATGGGGCCTCTCTACCTGATACGAGCGTGAAATTTTCACTGCTCATATTAGTTTACTAATCTCCGATACGTTTCAAGAAAACAGTAGCCAGCGGAGGGAGATTCAGAGTAATTGAATGGTACTGACCATGCCACGAAACATCACTGGCCTTGAAGGTCAGACCGCCTACATCGAAATCGCTGCCCCAGTAATGTCTGCTGTCAGTGTTCAACAATACCTTGTAAGTGCCCTTCTTCGGTACGCCAAGACGGTAGTTCTGATGTGGAGTCGGAGTGAAATTACTTACAGCAATGATCTCATTTTCCTGATTCTCATCGCGTCTGATCAGCGCAAAGATGCTGTTCTGATAGTCGCTGTGATCAAGCCACATGAATCCGCACTTGTCATAGTCTGCATTATATAATGCCGGCTCGGAAACGTACAATTTATTAAGATCCTTCACCAGCTGTTTCTGCCCTCTGTGCTTGTCGAAGTCCAGGAGCCACCACTGCAGCTGACTGTCATGGTTCCACTCGGCGGTCTGAGCAAATTCGCTGCCCATGAAGTTCAGCTTCTTGCCCGGATGAGCGTACATGTAGCCGATGTAGGCGCGGAGGTTTGCGGCCTGCTGCCATTCGTCGCCCGGCATCTTGTAGAGCAGGGACTGCTTGCCGTGAACCACCTCGTCATGAGAGAGCGGGAGGATGAAGTTTTCATCATAGGCGTAAATCATGGAGAAGGTCATTTCGCTGTGATGATACTTGCGGTAGATAGGATCCTTCTTCATGTATTCCAGAGTATCGTGCATCCAGCCCATGTTCCACTTGAAGCCGAAGCCCAGACCGCCGTTGAAGGTCGGACGGGAAACAGCCGGGAAGGCGGTGGACTCTTCTGCCACGGTCATGCAGTGCGGATAGTTCTTGTAAACCTCTTCGTTGAACCACTTGAGCAGGCTGATAGCCTCGTAGTTGTGATTGCCGCCGTCAACATTCGGAATCCATTCGCCGGCCTTTCTGGAGTAATCCCAGTACAGCATGGAAGCCACGGCGTCAACGCGGAGACCGTCAATATGATAATGGTCAAGCCAGAAGAGAGCGGAAGCCACCAGGAACTGTCTTACGGTATCGCGGCCGAAGTCGTAGATATAGGAGTTCCAGTCCGGATGCCAACCTCTTCTCGGATCCTCGTATTCATAGAGCGGAGTGCCGTCGAATCTGGCGAGGCCGTGGGAATCTGAAGGGAAGTGAGCCGGTACCCAGTCCAGAATCACGCCGATGCCGGCAGCATGGCACTGATCAACGAAGTACTTGAAATCATCAGCGGTGCCGAAACGGCTGGTAGGAGCAAAAAGACCTACCGGCTGATAGCCCCAGGATCCGGAGAAAGGATGCTCCATAACCGGCATCAGCTCGATATGAGTGTAGCCCATATCCTTGACATAAGGAATAAGCTGTTCGGCCATCTCGCGGTAAGACAGGGAGGAACCGTCCTCATGACGCTTCCAGGAGCCGAAATGAAGCTCATAGATGGAGATGGGCTGCTTCAGCTTGTTGTTTTCCTGGCTCTTGATCCAGTCGCTGTCATGCCATTCATAGCAGGTCTGATCGTAAACCACGGAAGCAAAGGAAGGATACTGCTCGGAATAGAAGCCCACCGGGTCGGACTTATGAGGAAGTCTGTTGCCCATAGGATCCTTGAGCTCATACTTATAGCGGTCGCCTACCTTGATGCCCGGAACAAAGAGCACCCAGTGGCCCAGGAGGCTCTTTTCCATGGGATGACGGCGGCCGTCCCAGAAATTGAAATCGCCGATTACGCTGACATTGCTGGCGGAAGGAGCATATACGGCAAAACGCACGCCCTTGACCTTAACGCCGTCAACCTCGATCTCAGTAAGCTGAGCGCCCAGGGTGCGGTAAAGGTTGGCAGCTTCGTTGCGCATGGTGGAAAGCCCGGCAAAGGCTTCATTCCTGAACTGATAGGGATCTATTACCGGAACGCTGGAATCCTGATAATGCACATCGAATGAATAATGGAATTCCTTGTCAGCATTGGGGAACTCGAGCTCGAAAAGACCGTCTTCGTTTACGCGGTTCATCTTGCCCAGTTTCTTTTTGCCGTCAAGGGACTTTACATCAACCTCAAGAGCGCCCGGAAGCCAGGTTCTGAGAAGAAAGCCCTTCTTCCCTTCAACCTTCTGCAAACCAAAGGTTTCAAAAGGCTTTGCCAAAGCGGCATTATTCAAATCATCAATCAGCATCTAAATTTTTCCTTAACAAAAGTTTTCGTGAGAAGCCTCTCCGGAGGCCCGCAAAGAAAAACCTTTAACAAAAACAACACAGAACTGGTTCAGAAGAACGTATCAGATCCCCATTGCCCCATTTATGAATTTTTATAACATTACGGGATTTTTTTCCAAAAATAATTTCCATAACTTGAGCAAGATCTTGAAAATTAAGGCCATGCAGACAAAAGAGCGAGCCGGATAAGAAAACACAAGGGGCAGGACTAAGGGCAAGACTAAGAGAAAGTCCGCCCCTCCCGAAAACGCTTTTCGCCGGAAGCTGTCTCAAAACAAAAAAACCGGCACTCCCGGGGACGAACCCTCGCAGGAATGCCGGTCTGTCAGAAAATACCCCTGTTAGTAGTGGGTGGAAACGCTGTTTCTGGCTTCGGTCATCTCATGAAGCAGCTTGAGCACATCAGGATCGGAGAAGATTTCATCCAGATTCTTGGTAATCTTGCGCCGCCAGTTAGGATACTCGGTGGAGGTGCCCGGAACGTTTACCGGCTTCTCCATTCTGATCCAGTCCTCGATCTGAGTGCTGAACAGCGCGCAGCTGCCGCGGCACATATGGATCTGGAGTCCCTCCAGAAGCTCAGGGCTCATCGGGCAGTTACGGCCGTCGGAAGGCACCTTGTCGCCCACGGAACCCAGACCGTGCAGGCTGTCCAGAATTCTCTGCTGATCCTGATAACGGCCCTCGCCGATATCGTGAGCCTGCTGCTCGTTGTAGAGACCGAGCTTGAGACCGAGCTTGAGATCCTCATGATTCCACCAGCCGAGAATGGTAGGCATGTCATGGGTGGAAAGAGCGCTCATGGCCTGTTCCGGATAATCCTTGGGAGCCAGATAGCCGCCGTCATTCGCCTTCTCCCAGAAGAAGATGCGATAGGAGTGAATGCCGGCATCCTTCAGAATAGTGCGCATCTCGTCAGGAACGGTGCCCAGATCCTCGCCGATGATGAGACACTTGTTGCGATGAGACTCCAGCGCCAGAATGCCCACCAGCTCCTTGACTCTGTAGTACACGTACACGCCTTCGCTGGCCGGAGCTGCCGGCGGAACCCACCACAGTCTGTAGAGAGACATGGCATGGTCGATTCTCAGAGAGCCGCAGTGTCTCATGTTGGATCTGAAAAGATCAATCATCGGCTGATACTTTTCATCCAGAAGCTTCTGCGGATCCATGGGAGGAAGTCCCCAGTTCTGTCCCAGAGGTCCCAGAGGATCAGGAGGAGCGCCTACGGAGGCCTTGGTGCAGTAGATGCCGCCGTTGGCCCAAAGCTCTTCGGAACCGCTGGAAACGCCTACGGCCAAATCGCGGTAAATGCCTACGGCCATGCCTCTGTCCTGAGCAACCTTATTGGCTTTTTCCAGCTGCTCGTCAGCCAGGAACTGCAGGAACATGTAGAACTTGATGTCAGCTTCGTGCTTTTCCTGCCAGTTCTTTACAGAAGTATTGGTGTACTTCTGATAGATTGCCGGCCATACCGGCCAGCCCCAGGCCTGCTTGCCCTGGTTGTACAGGTATTCCTGAAGAGCGTCATAGGTGGCCATCTGGTAAAGGGCCAAGCCGCCTTCGTTGCAGAATCTGGTAAAGGCCTTGCCTCTTCTGGATCTGCCGTCGGAAATGGTAGAGCCGGCAAAAAGATCCCGGAGGGTCTCCAGCTTGAGCTTCATAACACCGGCATAATCAACATATTCGGCGGTTCTGAGCTGATTGAGCTTCTTCTGGAACTCAATGGAGCATACCTTGCGGCGCACATCCTCGTTCTCATTGTATTCCT
The DNA here is from genome assembly GCF_045225735.1 of Succinimonas sp. Lineage (NCBI taxonomy): Bacteria > Pseudomonadati > Pseudomonadota > Gammaproteobacteria > Aeromonadales > Succinivibrionaceae > Succinimonas > Succinimonas sp. Next base: position 23,835 of record NZ_JBGVBR010000433.1, read on the forward strand.
GGGTATCTTCAACGTTAATGTAAATAACATTGAGCCAGCGGCGGGAGGAAGGGCTGTACGGAGAAGCCGATTCAGGATTGGAGGGATAAGCGGCATGAATAGGATTAATGCCTACGAAGCCGGCTCCGTTGTCAGCCAGATACTTGATGAGCTCTGCCAGGTCGGAAAAATCGCCGATACCCCAGTTTCTGGCGCTGCGGAGAGCATAGAGCTGCACGCTGGGGCCCCATACCTTTAAGCCTTCCTGAATTCTGGGCGGCTTGTAGCAGGACTTGGGACAAACGATAAGCCTGATCCCGGAAATGGTGCGCTTTCTGGTCTTGAAGGCAATTTCGTGATAGCCGAAGGGCAAATCAATGGGCACCTTGGCGTCATAAGCGGTATAGGTGAGGCCGTGAACTGTTCTCTTCTCGCTGGCGGCGCTGGGGGTCATCAGCACCGGTCCCTGACACTTGGTGCCGTCCTCCTTGGTAACCTCGAAGGAAAGCGGATCCTTGGCTTCGTCATCGGTAAGTCTTATCTTGAATGAAAGGCCTTCATTCTCAAAGGCGACAATTACCGGTTCCACACCCTTGTCATAGAGTTCGTCC
>NZ_JBGVBR010000434.1:0-7763 GCF_045225735.1 Succinimonas sp.
GGGCCCGGGTCAGCTCATCTTCGGAAGCTCTGATGGCCTTCTCGAATTCATTGCGGCAGGTCTGGGCCTTGTCATGCCCCGACAAAAGCTTTTCAAGATTGGCGTTGTGCTCTGCCATTTCCTGATCCCGGAGTTCGATGGCAGCGGCGATATTTTTTTCCTGCTTCATCTTATCTGAGAGCTCTTCGCTGGCATCTTTAAGGCTGTTTTCATTAGCTTCAGTGTTCCTGGTATTGTTATCAAGGGCGCTGTTAGTCTCGGAAATACGCTTTACGGTTTCTTCATACCAGCTGACCCGGGACTGGTACTCCTCCTGAGAGCTCTCTTTGATAAGATCCCTGAATACCTTTTGAATAACCTCATCACCGGAAACAGTTAAGGAATCTCGATCCTTAAGATCGCTTTCCTTCTTCTCCCGGAGACTCTTAAGAGCATTGTTAAGATCATCAATCTGATCTCGGGCAGCGGCGATCTCCTCGCGGGATCTGGGTACGCCGCGGATTGTGTCATCAATTTCCGTTAGCGTGCCAGAAGTCTTCTCCAGGGTATCTGTCCGGAACTTAGCAAGATCGGCAGCAGCGTTACTGAGATCTTCCTTAAGAGCATTAAGGGCGGCGGTTTTATCAAATACCGGATATGCCTCAGCCCGCTCCAGATCCTGCTGATACCAGGCAGCGATTCCGGAAATCTCGGAGAGCTCGGTACCGGTAAGAAAATGAAGCCCTAAGCCCTTTTCCGCTGTTTCCTGAAGCAGTGTCTTCAGCTTGACAATGATACCGGATACCGGAGGTTCTGCCCCTGACGCCATTCCGCCCAGAGTATTAAAAAGCCCTGTTATCTCATCACGGCCGGCAGCAAGATCCTTAACGCCTCCGGCGATATTGCGGATTTCCTTTATAAGATCCTTCCGGTATTTATCGATACAGGTTTCCAGAGCTGTTTTATCTGCATTCAGCTTTTTAAGTTCCTTTTCGGCAGCTTCGAGATCGCTTTCGTACTGAGGAAGTTCGCTTATGAGCTTTTCCCAAAATTCTGCAATCTCCTTATTACTGCCATCAAGCCCCGGATGATCCCGGGATCCGCAGCAGGGACACGGTTCTCCGGATTTCAGCTTAATGGCAGTATCCTTAATATGCTTTGCCGCCTTGCAGGCGCTGATATTCTGGTTCAGTTCCTTAATTCTCTTTTCAATAGCGGTAATGGGGGAATTATCGCCCTGAAAAACCTTGAACTTATCGTTATCCCGGGATGCCTGAGCGCAGTTTTCCAAAAAGGCGTCTGTCAGGTTCTGAAAATTTCTGATGCGGCCGTCCGTATCCCTGATAAGGGCATCCAGTCTGGAGAACATCTTCTGACAGGTCTTCAAAGTTTCCTGTGCAGCGGTGTATGGCTCTGCTGAAGGAAGATCATCAAGAGGCGAGGAAAAGCCGGATTCTTGCAAAACCAGCTCCTGATAAGCCTGAAATTTTTGGTTAAGAAGGTTTTTCGCAGCGGTTAAATCCTGTTCCCGTTCCGCCATATCACGGTCATAGCCCGCAATATAGCCGCTCAGCATTCGGTACTTATCAGACATGCGGTAAAGATCGTTCCATGCGGACTCCAGCGGCTGCCATTCCTGATCCTGTGCCATTCTGACGTTCAAATCAGCGCGCTCGCTTTCGAGCTTCTCCTTTTCATTTTTCAGAGCTTCAAGCCGCGACTTAACTTCGGCAAGATGGTTTTGGCAGGTATCATGCTGTCCCTTCAGTTCCAATTTCGCCTTTTCGGTCTCCAAAACCCGTGCTTCCAGTTCTTCCGCCTGTTTAAGATCCGGTTCCTTTGCCGCATAAGCATCCCGTTTTTCCTTAAGAGCCTTCTCCCTTTCGCCGAGTTTTTCCAGACTCTCCAGGCAGGCCTGATAACGGCCGGAAACACCGGCGGCGTCATTAAGGTAGCATTCCGTGGCGTTCAGGAGAGCGGAGACATTGTTCCTGAGTCCGGAAGAAAGAGCATGCCAGTCCTCCAGCCTTTCCAGGGCCGCATCCAGAGGGGCGGAATCAGGCAGTTCGCCTGCGGCAAAGGAATAGGTTCCGCTGTCCTGAGTAAGAGCGTGATACTGCTGCCAGTTTGTCTCCCAGGCGGAAACGCGGCTCTTCATGGCTGCGGTAACATCTCCGGCCTCCTTGTTAAGTCTGGTGAGAAGCTTCCCCTGACTGCGGTATTCCGGGAGCTTGGCATTAAGATCATTCCATACCAGGAGGAGATCCTGATACTTGCTGTCTCTCTCCTGAGCAGCCACCAGATCCTTGCGGCGGGCTTCGGCATCCGTTTTTTGGCCGTCATGAGTCTTAAGCTCCTGATCGATTTTTGAAAGAGTTTTGTTTTCAGCTTCAATATTGCTCTTCAGATTCTCCAGATCTCCGGCCAGACGGGAGCTGCTTTGGGTCAGGGCTTCGGCTCTTGCCAAAACAGGCTTCCGGGCATCTCTTTCCGAAAGCCGGAGATCTCTGTTCCGGGTTTTCTCGTCACGGATTTTCCGGTTTTCCTCAAGTCTGGTGTTAAGCTCCGGAGTTCTGGCATTGAGTTCTGTCTCCCTTCTCTCATGATCTGCCTTTAATTTCACCTGAAGTTTTATATCAGAGTGTATATCTCTCAGGGGAGAAACCAGATCGTAAAGGGTGATGGTGCGATTTTCCCGCTGAAGTCCGTTAAGCTCGCTTTCCAATTCCTCTTTCTGATGCTCTAAGGTTTCGGTGATGCCTTTAACGGAGCTTATCTGCTTCTGGCAGTCCGTGAAATCGGACACTGCCTTAATTCTGGCATCGACGGCATTGAGCTCGGTATTTAAGCGGTTAATCTGACATTCGGTTTCGGAAATCTCCTCAGGCTGCAAAAGTCTGGCTTTAATGCTATCCATCTGAAGCTGCAGATCATTTTTTTCCCTATCGATGATACCGGTTCGTTTCTTCACTACAACGTCGATGTTCTTATAGATTTCGGTGCCGGTAAGATTTTCCAGAAGCTCAATCTTTTTATTTGAATCCTCATCAAGAAAAGCGGTAAACTCCCCCTGAGGGAGAATAATGATCTTGCTGAACTGACTCCAGGAAAGGCCAGTGCACCTGGCAACGTCCGAATCTTGAAGCTTTTTTCCGTCTTTGGTTGTTGCCACGGTTTTAACCGGTTTTCCGGCTTTGTCCAATAATCTGATATTGTGGGAATAAGAGTAATTTTTTCGTTTCAGCTCTATTTCATAACGAGCTCGGTAAAGCTCGCCGTCCCGGCCGATAAAATCCACTTCGGCAAAGCATGAGGTCAGTCCTCTGGTCATAATATGAATATTATCTGCCGTAGAAACGTCAGATAAATTGTCATCAAGAGCCAACCCCCCTTGCCGACTGCCCTTGGATATTCTGGGGGTCAGACCGTAAAGTCCCAGACAGATGGCATCCAATATGGTGCTTTTGCCGGCGCCGGTGTCTCCGATAATGGCAAATACTTCGTTCTTGCCACCCGTAAGCTTCCGAAAATCAATCTCAAATTTCTGAAGGCTGGCCAAATTCTTTCCTGCAACTCTTAAAATCTTCATAGCGATGTCACTCTTTATTCACTGATTCTTTCTGCGCTTTTCCCGAAGGCTTCGGATGTTATTTCCCGGTCATAACTTTTGCGGTCGTCTTCTTCCTGCCCTTGCTTCCGGATGTTTCCTGTGTTCCTTCGGCTTCCCTGATAATGTCGGACAACAGGGCCCTAAGCTCCGAACTCATGTCAGCTCCATGATTAACCTCCCGGTACATCCGCTCAGCCAGTGTCATGGGGTCGGTAATATCGCGGAGATCCTGAATGTCCTGATCCCCGTTATTATTCCGGAATGAAGCGGCAGTTTTTAAAATCACATTCTTGTCGCATATCCGGGCCAGCCTGCCGGCTAAATTGTTAAGCTTGCTCTCCAGAACATCCCGAAACTCCCTGGAGGTGCTAAAGGCGGAATGCTCCGGATCATAAAGAGCGAATACCGACAGAAAAGGGAGTCCCCCGGGATTCTTCTCTCTCACGTTTTCTTCGTTCCGGGCCGAAAGACCGTCCAGAATGTCAAAAACCTCATCTTCGCCGGCAGTCCCTCCTCTTTGCGGGATTCTGATAAACTCCACTGACCGCTTAAAAGGCTTTGTCTGCACGGAGATCGCGAAACCGGCTTTGCCGTCAGAAGATGGTCTGAAATCCACCATATCCACCCCGTTGGAGTAGTTAAGCTCCCCGAAATTTACCGGGAGGGGCGAACCTGAGTACCGGATAGCAAGGGATTTCTCAATGATATTCTGCCGGAGATGGATATGACCGAGGGCAGTATAGTCATAGCCGTCAAAGATCTGAGCGCTCACCTGTCCTTCCCCGCCCAGAATGTTAACCTTGTTCTCATCCTGCTCGCCGATGGCGGAATTCTTAACATAGAAGTGCCCCATGGCTATCACCGGCACCCGGCCCTCACGCGCCTCGGGATAGCGCTCCCGGATACAGGCAAGGCAGCTCTGATAAAGGTTTCGGACGGCGGTTTCGTAATCACCGGCGTCGCTGTTCAGGGTAAGACCGGAAACTCCCGCAGGCGTCAGAAACGGCATAGATACAATAACAGCCCGCAAAGTCTCTCCGTTATATACGGGATAAACCAGCTTCTCATAGTCAGGTTCCATAACAGAACCATTTTCGCCGCTGATTATCACCGGAAGCTCCCCTGTTATTCTCAGTCTGTCACAGGTCTCCATGTAAATGGAGATGTTGTCTATTTTCCGGCCGCTGTCATGATTGCCGCTGGTAACCACGATATGGAGATCGGGATTCTCCCGGCGGATCATGTTCAGCGTGTTCCCGAAGAACTTCTCCGCATCAAAGCTGGGGGTTACATTATCAAAAATATCCCCGGCAATAAGCATTACCTCGGGCTTTCCCTCCGCAATGCTTTCCAGCAGTGATTTTCTGAAATATTCATATTCCTGGCTTCTGTCGAAGTCATGCAGCCTTTTGCCAAGATGCCAGTCGGAGGTGTGAAGGATTCTTAAGGCGCGGTTTTCTGAAGTCATAAAGGGTTCCTTGCTTTTATGGGAGATAACGATTCACCTGCGTCTCTCACAGGCGACGCGCCTAAAAAGGCGCATTAAAAAATGGGTAAACCGGGGCATAAAGTCATCCGGGCATCAGGGCATCAATAACGTCCGCGATAAACATGCATCGGCCGTTATTCCGGTACGCGGTTAAAACCTGTTCGTTTTTACGAACGAAGCTTCCGAAGAACGCCAGGTCTTCGGAAGTCAATCCGTCAGAAGTTCCGCTGATTTCAGCATCGGGAACGGTCATTTCAAACATGTTCGCGGACTCCATCTTATCGTGAAGGCTGTTCTGGATCCTGATTCTCGGCCCGCATTTCTCATAGTCTTTTGCCTTGATGGTAATGTTAGCCGACATTCCTTTAATCCGTCTTTTGGAGATATTCGCAAACTCGCAAGCCATCTCTGCATCTTCAGCGAAGAAGTCTTTGTCTGAAGCATTTTCCTCTGAAGAATTTTTATTATTCATATCCATCCCTGATTGCCCGCTTGTCTGATAGTTTTCATGAGCGCTGACAAGTAAGATTAATTTCGTCTTGACGAGATTCGCGAAGGCGGCTTCGGCACCCCGGCTCAGCGGTGAGGAGAAAAACACCGGAGCCGAAATGCCGCGCCGCCGCCATAAAAATGATGTCATACCGGAATTGCAAAAATCAATGTTTTTTAAAAATTATTTTAAAAGTATGATCAATTTATAATTTTTGAGACGAATCATGATACGGAAGCAAAAGGAAGAGCCGCAGGGACATGGCTGCAAGGCTCCGGGAAGCCGCTCCGCCTAAGGATTCCCGGAAGGAGCAGAAAAAAGAACAGGGACGGAATCCGGGGCTGACAGCGCCGGAAAGTCCTCAGACAGGAACAGAGAATTTCCTGAAAAACCGGGAGCTGCCGGGCTAATAATGCCGGATCACCTCAAAGCGCTGGAGGGCGTAATGCTCACTGGGATCGATCCCGGCCTTGCGGCAGGCGATAAAAATCTGATGATCCACGGACTCCACCCCTTCCAGATCCGGAAGGAGAAGCCCCCTTCTGCCGCCGCAGGTGACTATGACCCCGTAGCGCTTAATATCAAGTTCGCTTTTGGAGGAAATCGGCTCCGGAGCTCCCAGCACATCCACCGAGATGTCCAGAAATTGCAGTTCACTGGCGGCAATGGGATGGAACCTGGGATCCTGGGTGGCGGCGCAAATGGCATTACGGATGATCTCCTCAGCCAGAGACGGCATTACGGGAGCAATGGTGCCGATGCAGCCTCTGAGTTCCCCCAGCTTATGGATGGATACAAAGGCCCCTGCTTGTTCCTTATAAAGTGCTTCCGGAAGATCTTTCGGCACCGGGATGATATTCCTGTCTGTCACATATGCGGTTATGGTGTCCCAGGCCAGCCTGACCCAGGGATCGGCATTGCTGCGTTTCTTCTGACATTCCTGAACCTGCGCTTCTGTCATGGCGTTTCTCCTCTATTGCCTGTTTTCCTCTTATCTGCCTTGGTATTTCCTGCCTGCTATTCTTTATCTCTGTCGGCTGTTCTTTGCAGGCATGGCGGCGGTCTCTTTTCTTTTACCAGTTTCTTTCTCACCTGCCTTATCTATGTTCCGGTGATCAGAACCGGGATTCCGGAACTTCTCACGGAACAGCTAGGCAAATGTCCGGGATCTGTCCGGCTGCCCTCTCATGAAGGATACCACGCCGTAGCCCACTCCGGTGCGATCCTCGTGGGAATAAACATGGGGTTCTGCCTCATAGCCGTCCAGAGCCCCGGCCATCATGACAAAGGAGCGATGGCCGCACTCCGCCACCCGATCGCAGAATTCGCTGTCAAAGGAAAAGAGCTCCCCGAAGGCCGCCCGGCCCAGGACATCCATGATCCGGGCATCATACTCCGGCCCCTCGGGAACAAAGCCGTAAGGCCCGTCCTCCTGCAGCTTGTGGGAGAGATCCCCGCTGGCTACATAAACCGTCCGGCGTCCCAGTTTTGCGGCTGCCTTCTGGATGCATTTTCCGGCACGGTAGTAGGCGGCGAAATCCACCCGTGCGGCATAGCCTGTCACCAGAAGCCGGAAGGAACTCAGGTATTTCCGGATAAACCAAAGAGGCACCATGGTACCGTGATCCAGCTCCGGGGATCCTAAGGGAATGAAAAAGCCGGGAGCTGAGTCGCGAACCAGTTCATCCCGGAGTTCGGTATCGACCTCTTCGGCAAACGTCACCTCCGGGGCCCGGAACTGGGCGAAGCTGCCCCTGAGACCGGCCTTTTCCGGAAGCACAAAGCCCCGCATTCCTACTTCCGCATGGGGACTGGAGATGACTATGGTGTCGGGGTTCAGAGCCGCAATCTTTTCAGCCACGGCGTTATAGGAAGCGATGGTGCGGGCCGCAATGCTTTCATGGCCCCGGCCCACGGCAGGAACAATAAGGGGCGGATGCGGCACTGCGAAGGCGGCGATAATGCCGGTGTTCTCCGTAAGATTGGCCGCTGTTAAAGATTCGGTTGCAGCTTCAGTCATTTTCACTCCCCTGTGATACCGATACCGGCGGATTTGCATAAAATAACCGCCTCAGGTAATTCTATCCGTAACCATGGAGGCATAAACTAATCTGCGTCACAGATGCCAAACATTGCCGAAGGAAAACTTCCGGAAAAAGCAGAGCTCCCATGATACCTTTTGGAAAGAGCAAACA
>NZ_JBGVBR010000435.1:0-4516 GCF_045225735.1 Succinimonas sp.
CAAAATACTTATATTTGCATTGATTATATACTCATAAAATACAATGCATGTTATATGAGCATACTCAGCTGCCGGCATCAGGAAGCATATTTATAATCAGATGGATGCTTATTTTTTGTTTTTCCGGGGCTTTACATCACTGCATTCAAGCTCAATCTCATTAATCCGGGCAATGGTTCTGTCAATGGCCTTAAGACGTTCCCGCTCATTGTTAACAAGTCCCCGGAGCGCATCAGAAACCCGATGCATCATCTGCGCAGGGGGAAGAGACTTATTCCCGAAATCGAAGCAGCCGGCAATTTCCCGGGCCAGAGGGCCGGTTTCCCGGACTGCCTCCATCACCGAGGCAAAGCTGTCATCAATCTCATCAACACCGTTATCGCTCATGCGGGAAATCTTACGTTCCATATCCCGCACCTCCTGCTCCATGCGGGCGATCTCGTTCCTGAGACTGGCATCGGAATAATTGCGATGGTCGCTGTAATTGCGGTGATTGCTGTGATCATCATGAGAGGCCGCGGCCCCGATCACCGTCCCCACAGCCGCCACGCCGACAATAGCTACAAACATAAACCGAACCTCTTGCTGCCCGTCTTTTAATATCCCTTGTTATACCTGCACCCGAAAAACTGTAATCAGTATCTCTCCTCGTTCCACTGCCTCTTCAGCGCCGCCAGCCGGGCTCTGAGACCGTTAAGCCTGGCAGTGGCGGCATCTATGGCTGAGGAGCTATCCGAAAGCTTTTGCTCAATGGCGTTAACCTGACCATAGACATTCCTGAAGGCCTTAAGCCGTGCATTCAGGGGCGGACTGAGAGAGGCGGCGATCTCCTTGCATTTCTCCTTGCAGAATTTGAACTGCCCCCTTCTGAGAGCCCGGTTCTCAGACTGCCAGACCGGAGCCTGCTTTGTGATGAATTCTCTGATTTCACAAATGCCGCTGCCCTTAAGAAAGGCCTGCTTCTTTTTCTCGCTGGTTTCTTCCTGATACTTTTTGTACCGGGAGTTTGACACCTCAAAAAACCTGATATTGTCCATGCCGAGTTCGCTTGCAAGAGCGTCCTTGATTTTCTCCCTGATGGCCTGAATTTCATCGGGCTTGTAGCTGTCAACAAAGGTCAGTGCAATGGCCATGTGGGTCTTGAGATAATCCCGGGGGAAGATCTTGCACAGTCTTTTAAGATAGGAAATCTCCTCCGAATGAAGCTCGCCGATTCTCAGGGTATGCACGAAAAGGATAAAATTCGCACTGCTGTAGATGTTAAAGGCCTCGCTGTCATCCTCCGCATTAGCCTCAAGTCCCGGGGTATCCGTGAAGAAAATACTGTCCCGGTACTTTACCCGGCGGTTTACCACGGTTTCGCGCACATCGTTAACCTTGAAAACATCGCTGTCCATCAGGGAGTTAAGGAGACTGCTCTTGCCGTGATTCATGCGTCCGGCATTTATGATGTTAATGCAGGCGGCATCGCGGCCGAGTCTGACGGCAGCCTCCCGAATGCCCTGCTCCATCCGGGCCAGCACGCCTTCCGGATCGGTTTTGCCGTTTTTAACCGCATCCCGCTTCATTTGCTTAAGCATGGCATCGATGCTGAACAGCTTAACGGACGGGGACTTTGGCTTGGGGCCTGATTTAGCCTGAGTAGGGTTAGTACCGGATGGTTTTCTGACAGGTTTTCCGGCATGGGACTCCGGGGCTTTTCCTGAGACAGATTTACCGCACCCGGGACAAAACCTGACGCCATTCTCGATCTCATCACCGCAGTACGGACACTTCATACCTGTCGATCTCCATTCATAAACAACGCCGTTTTCCTTCCCCAGAGGGCCAAATCAGCTTAAGCCTGACACTCCCGGGGCTTTCCGGGACAGCGGAAAACTCTCATTTCACAAACTCCAGATCAGGTTCGCAATGGTACTTTGCCGCATAGATCCCGAAAAGCTGGTTCATTTTGCTTTTGGCGATTTCCATATGCTCGTCCCGGTATTTCCGCTCCTCATCCAGCATCTTCTTGTTCATTATGTGATCCACATCCACATAAATGCCGTCCTTGTCCTTAAGCCGCATTTCCCCGTCGGTGGATTCCCGTACCACTGTCCTCCGGTTTTTGGGTCGGAAGGGGCTGTTCCTGACAACGGCTGACAGGATGCAATTATCGCCGTCCTTGATGATTCTCGGCGGCTTAACAAACTGAAAACCGTAATCTATCGAGGCCAGATCCTTCTGATAATAAATGTTGTTCTTGAAGATCAGATTTTCCTCGGTGTGATGATAGGTCACGCTATAGGAGGCTTCCAGTGTGGCCAGCATCATGCCGTTCATGGCAGCAACCACTTCGCTGACATCCTGATCCTGAGCGGAAACTGCGGGAGATCCGGCGGCAAGCATGGCAACAGGCATTACCAGAGCCATGAGCATGCTTTTTCCGGAGCGGAAGAAAATTCTGGTGTTTTTCATAATCGCATTCCTTTTTCTTGAATTCCTGAACCCTTACTTTTTCTGACCATCAGGAGAGACCTTCTCAGAGCCTGCAGCTGCGGCGGCAGGTTCTGCTTCCGCCTTTTTGGCAAAAATGGCATCGCAGGCAGGCTGAAGAAAAGTCCGGAGCTGTTTCTGACTGTCCTTGACGTTAAAGATCCGGTAGCGATTCATCTCACCTATAAGCATCCCATTGCGGCGCTCCGGATCAGCATCCCATTTAAAGCAGTCGCCGGACACGTCATACTTGCCTGCCTGTTCCTGGGTCTGGGAGTTTACCGCCAGGAGCTCCGGCTTCGGGAGAGCTGCGGTATTCCCGCTGCATACCGCCTCCATCACCTTTTCATCATCCAGATATTTCCCAAGATCCCGGTAACCGTAATGAATCCGGTATTTCTTGATGCAAATACCGTCCAGATACCTTCCTGACAGCATACCTTCATCGTAGTGCATATCCTCCTTGTCTATGGAGATGAAACCGGTGTAAAGCTTTTCAATGGTTTGGATGCCCATAAGCTCGGATTCGGTTTTTACCACGATTTCAGATTTGAAAAGGTTAGTGATCATGCCCATGATGCTCGTGGGAGCATCCTTAAATACCTCATAGGAGAAACAGCAAAACAGGGCAAACCAGAAGATTATCTGCACAAGCTTTGATCCCATTCCCACGGGGACTTTATCGGGAATGACGGGAGGCAGGGAGCCGGTGTCCGATCTTTCGCGATAATCGGGGTTATCATAAGAGGCCGTGTCATCTGCATAGGAAGAAGCTGAATCAGAAGCAATGTCGTCTGCATAAGAAGAGGAAGAGACATCCTCTGAGGTGACGCTGTCAGGATCGCTCCAGTCGGTTCTGCCGTCCTCGGTGTCAGATCCGGCATTCTCATTATCAGATAATGGCTCCTGCTTTGCCTCGTCCTTCTTTGCTTTGCGAAGATTCCTGAAAAAGTCGCAGATCCTCCCCATGTGAGAGCCGGCGCTGTCGTTCGCCCCGGCCTCCTTCTTGGTCAGGAAGCGGTAAAGTCCCCAGCCGGCAGCAAACAGAATTAAAGATATAACAACCAGCCAGTGAAAACCGATATCCGCATGGGAGTTCAGAATCCAGAGAGCAAGTCCGGCATCTGCCAGTATAAGCGCGGCGCGAATGAGATAGAAAAACACATCATTCAGGAATATGTTCAGTATGAAGGTCACTAGTTTCATAACAAGAATCCTCTGCTAATGGCGACCTTGGCGGTAACCTTGTACGTTAAATCAATTGCGACTGAAGATAATCAACGTGATTTCTCCGGTTATGGCGCGAAATTTTCTGTTAATTCAGCTCCCGGCTGTATTTTCCGGCCTGTCTCAGGCTATCCTGTCTTCGTTTCATTTTGAGGAAGATCCCCGCTGCCATTTACAGTTATACCTTGCTTTACGTCCATCTAATGGATATTCAGGGACAGTCATGACCATCAGGGTTCTCAATCCAAAGTCTCGGCAACAACACCGATACCAAAGGTATGGCCGCCTTCGCGGATCGCAAAGCGGAGTCCCCTGGACATGGCAATCGGGTGAATCAGAGTTACGTTCATGGTTACGTTGTCTCCGGGCATAACCATTTCGGTGCCCTCAGGAAGAGCGATGGTGCCGGTTACGTCAGTGGTTCTGAAGTAGAACTGCTGACGATAGCCGTTAAGGAATGCAGTGTGTCTGCCGCCCTCTTCCTTGGTCAGAACGTATACTTCTGCCAGGAACCTGGTGTGGGCAGTAATGGTGCCAGGCTGAGCGAGAACCTGTCCGCGCTCAACTTCCTCGCGCCTGGTGCCGCGGAGCAGTATGCCCACGTTCTCGCCGGCGCGGCCTTCGTCGGGACTCTTGCGGAACTGTTCAACGCCGGTGCACACGGTGGTGGCGGTAGGTCTGATACCAATGATTTCAACGCTGTCGCCTACCTTGATGATGCCGCGCTCTACACGGCCGGTTACTACAGTGCCGCGGCCGGAAATGGAGAATACGTCTTCAATCGGCAGCAGGAACGGATGGTCTACATCGCGTA
>NZ_JBGVBR010000436.1:0-5080 GCF_045225735.1 Succinimonas sp.
CTCAGAAGAAACGCCGAAGAAGAACCCAAAATCAAGTATGGAAAACTACCGGCTTTGAGGAATACTCAAACTCTGGCTCTTCTAACAGAAAACACAATAAGAAAAATCATAAAAATGGCAATGGTAATCAGTGGGATTCTTCCGTTAAAAAATCAAACCATTACATCAATGAAGGCTCTGCCGAAAGTTTTTACGGAAATACCTACTGCGGAATGTCCGCCGGGGAACAGATGAGAATGATGCGCAGGGCGTATGATGCCGGTCATTCTGATGCCTGCCATCACCGGTACTCTCCTCCCGGAGGTTTAACAGAAGGTCAAAGAATATTAAGCATCATCAATGGGGTAATTATAGCAATAGTATTTATTGTTTTCATATTCGTTTTTCTTTCAAAAATGTGAATTTCGGATTGCAGATTAAATTGTTATAATTATAAACAAGAAGAATTATTTTAGTTCTGAAGTGTTAGATGAGGCTTGTTATGAGTATTAAAAGGGAGACTGTTGGGAAAATATTTTTGTTTGGTTTTGTTGGCTGTATCATAGCAAATATAGTTTTTTGTTTTTTTTACTGCGTTTTTTGGCTCGTGGGAGTTTCAGTTTAGCACAACTCGTTCTGTTGTTTTCTTTACTCTTTTTATTTTAGCTATAGTGTGTTTTATAATTGGATTTATATTATCCCCAGGTAAAAATAATCAAGATCATGAAAAAATTATCAGCTTTATTGACAATTATAAAAATAAACAGCAGCAATTAAACAACAGACATCGCCGCATATCTAAAAATTATAAAAAACGCACAGCAAACAGAAACATTAATTCTTTTGAAAAAAACAGCAATATCAAACAAATGGATCTTCCAGAGGAATTAAACGGCAATCTTCCTCACTCTGATCGTTTAAAAGAAAAGTTTGGTAACTGGGACTGTTCTTCTCAGGAAATGTATTTAGCCATGAATTATGCTTATAATCTGGGGTATGATACCGGCTATGACGATGGATATAGAGCAGGTAGCACCAGTCATCATTAAGGACAAAGGTTGGATCCGAATAGTTAAATCGCACATGATATTTGATCATGCCATGTGCCGGGATGTGTTTATTTTTGATTTTTATAAAATGTTTCCATGCTGTTATCCCGTATTACAGCCTTAGCAGAAATAAATTTAAAGCCGCAATCAGGAAAATCAGCAAAATAGGAGAAGGCGCTTTTGTCTGAGATTTATCCCAGGCAAACTGCGACAGAATCATTAAAGAGGTGGCTTCCTGGCGTCGCTGCTGAAAAATCCGGACGCCCCCGGAATTAACAGAAAGCGACAAACCGGGGCTTTTCCAGGATACAAAGTCAGGCGTGCCGCACCGCGGAAAACATAAGCCGTTCCCCAAAAGACCGCCGCTATGACGGTTCTTCTTCTGATAACGGCATTTCTTCGGGTGATGCGTCTTCATCTTCGTCATCGCATTTCAGGAGTTCATCTAAATCCTGAGCGATGACGGCTAGCTGTTCCGACAAATCCTTCAGCGTCCGGGAGAGCTTCTGCGCTTTCGCTTTGAATTTTCTTCCGGTTAACAGCGAAGAAGAAGCCGCCCTCTTCGCCCGTGATTCCGGCTCCTTGCCGGAGCCGGCGGCAGACTGACTGATATCCCCCGGGGTAACGCGGGCCGGGCCCCGTTTGCCATTGGGAATCACCTGATCCGTTTCCGGGTCAATCTTGCCGACGCATTTCCGTCTCTGCACCTTCTTCTGTTTGGCTTCATCCCAAACGTAATCAACCTCATAAACATACCAGACATTCATGCGTCTGTTGTATGACCGGCACTGAAACACTGCGCCTCCCGTTCTGATTTACTGTTCTGATTAATCCGGACTTAAAAGCGGCTGCCCTGCGCATGGCAGGAGCCGCCCGTCCGGTTGCCGTCTTAAGCTCCGGGCACGGCCCGGAGATGCACCAGGAGGAGATTCACCGCCCCGAAAATCATCTCCGCCTCCCCCGGGGAAACATTCCGGTATTCCCGCACCAGGAGCCTGAAGGACTCTGCATGAGGATTATCCCCGGCGCCGGACAGGGGCGACGGCTGAAAACCCTGACTCAGAAGTCCGAATATCGCCGGAGCGGAGTCCCGCACCAGCCGGCCGGTATCGTCGTAGCTGTTTTCAGGATAAAGATCGTTCAGAGCCAAAGCCAGCGCTTCCGGAGGGGTTTTGTCCTTCCGGTTTTCGGAAGACATGGCTCCGGCGATGCCGTACACAAGGAGCCAGGCCTCGGCATTGGAGAGGCCGCCGTTTTCCCGCCGGTAATCCTCCAGCCTGGAGGCCAGAAGTCTGAGGCCATCCTGATACAGGGGATCCTCGGCGGATTCCAGGCGGCCGTTTAGGTCGGCGATAACGTCCATCAGGGAAAGAATGGCGCCGGAGATGCCATCGGCGCTGTCAGTATCATCCCGGGGCCAGAATATGCCGGCGGTTTTCTTTACCAGAGCGGTAAAATCCGGATCTGCATTGGAAATCATAATCGTTGTCTCGTGTCGTCTGAGTTAAAGCGGGAACGCCATGGCGCCGCCGCGGCTCACAATTTTAACATGTAAGAAGCTCAGGGGGCAGATCCGAAGCATCGGTCAGGTTCCGGACTGCTTTCCCCGGATCAAAAAAGCCCGCGGCGGGCGGGCTCCTGGGATCCCTGCTCCCGCAGGGATAGGTCTTTCCTTTACTTAAAGTAAGACTCCACGGTCTCAACAGAACGGGGAGCTCCGTGCATGGGAACACCGTCGATAATGAAGGACGGGGTGCCGGTTACCTGCATCTGATCCGCCAGAGTTCTGATCTGGCTCAGCACATCGCTTACCGCAGCGGACTTGGAAAGAGCCGCTACCTCGGCCCACTTAAGTCCCAGCGCCTCTACCTCGGCCTGAATCTCCGCCTCGTTCTGCAGCCGGGCCTTTCTGGTCATGAGATCGTTGTTGTACTTCACATAGAGATCCGGATTCATGGCGTAAATGGCCACGCCTACCCGGGCTGCGTGATACGAAACCTCGGTGAGAATGGGGAATTCCAAATAGTAGTAGCGGACGTCCTTATGCTTCTCCAGCACCTTCATGGTATGAGGCTTGGCCTGCTTGCAATAGCCGCAGTTATAGTCAAAGAATTCAATAATGGTATGCTTGGGCTTTTCGGCTCCGGACTGGGGGATGTTCGGATTGGCCAGGATTTCCTTCACCGCCTTTTCTCTCTGGGCTTCCTGGAGCTTTTCCTGTCTGGCCTTGAGCTTATCCCCTACCTCCAGCATAATATCCGGATTATTAAGAAGATAGTCATGCACAATGCTTTCAATTTCGGCCTTCTGGGCAGCGCTGAACTCGGCGGCTGCGGCAGCGCCGAAGCCGGCCATGGTCATGGCGGCGGTTAATGTCAGAACAAGTGAGCGTAATTTCATCGTATGTATTTTCACCTCGCTAAAAAACAGCGTAATGATAGCACAAGGCATCACATCTGTGTTTGCGGATCTGAGACTCCGGCAGGCATTCCGGCATTTTTGTGACCTGTTCCGGAAAATATTCCCCGGTAAAAAGCCCGGCAGAGCCGGGCTTCGGGGAAAGACGGGGACAGTCCTTCGGACTATCTGAAGAAAATCATGTTAACCGTGCCGTCAGCCATGGATTTCAGCATTTCCGGCTTCGCCGAACGGTAATCCATGTTCATCTGACTGCCGGAGCAGGTAACGGTGGTGCGGTAGGTGTCATAATTTCCGGACTTAGCGGAGTACGGGCTGTCGGAATGCTCCACCTCCAGATCCATGGACATGATTATCCGGTCAATTCTGATTTCGCTCTCCGCCGCATAGCCGATGCCGGCTCCCAGAAGTCCCAGGCCCAGCACCAGCAGGCTGCCCTCAGGACGCCAGTAGAGATGCCGGGTGGTGGCGGCAATGGTGGTGCCCACGGCAGCGCCGGCAATAGCGCCCGTGGCCACACCGCCCTGGGCATTATGGCTCGCGGCCTGAACCGGCAGGAAGGAGACATACACCCTGAGGGTGGCCTGCTTGGGATCCGTGGTCATGGTAAAGCCGGGACGGCTCATAAAGGCCTCCCGGAGATAGTGGTTAACATCGTTTTCCATATTCACGCCGGAGAGATCCCGCACGCCCAGATACACCACCTCATGCCCGTCGGAGGGAATTCTGAAGGTCTGGGAATAGCTGAGCTGGGTTCTGAGATGCTTGTAGGCGCTGATATGCTCGCCCGAAGCGGTGCATCCTGTCATGGCAACCGGAGTTACGGCAAGACATGCGGCGAGGATCAAAGGCTTGCAGTTTTTAAAATTCATAAAAAGTTCCTTTTGGTTACAAAGCCAGCGGACAGAAAAAGTCAGGCGGAGCGAAAACGAGCTCCGCTGTATATTCATTATGACAGAAAGCCCGGGGAACATGTTCCGGAAAAATCAAACTAAATTGTTACAAATTGTGGCTTCTCAAAAATCCGTTTCTGCCCGGTGTCTGCAAAAATTCGTCTTCCGGTTCCCCGGAAACCTGTCCGCTCTCGGAAGTAAACGCTTTAAACCTGATACGGTTACTTCAAAGTCCGCGCCGCCACCGAGCAGCTTTTTTTGCAGAAGGAGATGCCGTAAGCGTAAATCCCGGCGATATCATGTCTCTCCAGATAAGGATCGGCATACTTTCTGCTGATAATATGATCTATGGCCGATCTGGCTATAAGCACCGTATCGCGTTTTTCATCCTCAGTCTGCTTCAGTTCTAAGATGACAATAATCCGTTTGTTGCCGGCTGATTCTATGATTAGGTCTATGTAACCGTCCTCGGATTCAAAGCTGGATTTCTGTTCTTTTACCAGGGAGACTCCGTTAACCAGAAGACCGCTGATAAGCCCGCGGTAATAGTTTTCCTGCGGGGTGCTGGCAGCAGAATTAATGGCAGAGCCGGCGGCACAGTCTCTTACGCAAACATATTTGGCCAGAAGACTGCTGAGATGCTCCTCCGTTTCAGCGGCATTGCCGGAAAACAGACTCTTGATAAAATCCGCGGCATGTTTTCTCATAACCGGATTCCTGCTGAAAAACCGGCGCATGCCG
>NZ_JBGVBR010000437.1:0-2379 GCF_045225735.1 Succinimonas sp.
CATTGATTTCGGCAATTTGTACGAATTCAAGAAAGTCTATGCAAAGGATAAAGACGGCAATGTAATAACAGAGACTGTTCCGGTCAAGGATAAGGACGGCAAGGTCACCGGAACCGAAGAAAGACCGAAGGTTATTTTTGATGAACGCATTGAAATGCTCAGACTCATCCTCGGATGCGCGCTCCGCAACGGAGAGGCCTTTGTGAACGGCTTTAAGAATCTGCTGTCTCCGGACGGCAAAAAGGTTTTTCAGGTCAGCGCGAACAAGGTTAACGCCATTGTTGACTCCATCATGGCAAAGGGAGATATCGCTCATGATGTGGCAACGCGTCTTCAGTGCATCCTAAGCGAACTGCAGAAACTCGGTCTGGAGGTTCCTCCGCAGATCTACTGCTTTGTGCAGTCCATGAATCGTCTCCAGAATACCATAAATGAAATGAACAACACCATTATGCTGGGAAAGCTTCTGGTGGACACGGTGCAAAACGGGGATCTCTCCGGAAATAAAGAACCTCCTCTGCGTGATGAACTGGATGTGATGGGTAAATTCACTGATTACTTCAGGAGCGCCGAGGGGAGAAAAATAGTACCTGTAAACAAGAATTATTTTGATAACGACGCTGATTTTGATGACGATGCCAAGACTGATATAAAAAACTTCTTCCTTGAAAATGGCATGCCGCGGTATCTTATCGAATTAAACGCCAAATATTTAAACTGGAGCGATTACAACCCCGGCGGGCAGTATTATGAGAAAGTCCTGAACAGAATTAACACTGCCCCCGATCCTCTGAAGGAAGCCACAGAGCTTTTCCAAAAGTATCTTATTGATATTATGCCTCCGGATCATAATATGGTGGTAGAGGTAAAGAGACTGATCAACGATTTGACTGACAAGTATAACTCAGCCAAAAAGGCTAATGATGAAGCCGAATGCGAAAGGCTGCTGAGATCATCTGCAAGAAACTTTGCTACCACTGTTCGCCGTGAGTTGAGTGCTTTTCAAACTCAGGCCTATGATAACCTTGGGAGACCTGTCAAACCGCCGGCAACCTTTGCCAGCGTGATTGTTAAAACACTGTTTAACAGTCAGGATGCCGTGAAAAAAATGCTGAAAAGTTTAGGCGGGCTTGAAATAACGAGCCTGACAACCAGTCTGTACAGCGTAGGAAGGAACGAACTGGGTACGGGATATCTTCCCTCTTTTAATAACATAACTGATAAGCTTCAGGAAAAAGCGGATCAGGCGACCGAGCTGTCTTTTGATATGGAAATCGGCTTTTAAAACCGCGCCGGCTTTCTGCGCCGTTTCTGAACGGCATAACTGTTTCAGGAGAAAATATGAATTTCAGGGAAGTAATCCAAAAACTCAGCGCTGTCTTCGGATTTGAGCCGGAACATCAGGAAAACTCCTGTCAGTTTGCCATTGACGATGCTGTCGTGCTGCTGCAGGAAGCCGGAGACAAGCTGCTTCTGATTGCGGATCTGGGAGCTGATTGTCCCGATGATGCATTATTTACCAGGTTTCTGGCGGCAAATTATGCCTACCAGGAAACCAGCGGTTCCTCGTTTGCGCGGGATCCGGAAACAGGTCATATGATGCTGCAGCGCTACGACTGGATGGATCGCCTTACCCCTGACATGCTGGTAAGGTACCTGGAGGAGTTCGCCGGAGTCGCCCTGAAATGGCGCGATATTATCACCGGAAAGGCCGCTTTTGAGTCTCCGGAGGAGTCAGCCGGCGCCGCCGTGCCTGAGGAAGCCTTCGATTTACAGAATTTTGATCAAATGGTATAGCGGATTCCCCGAACCTGCGACCGGAGGAGATCTGCCTATGCAGCATAGCGCTCAGGCCGGAATCACAGCAGAAATCTTCGGATCCGGTTAACATTGCGGTGCCGGCCGTTCGCGTCTGGTTATACTTGATTTTCGGTACTTGCCGGAATTGTTTTTTTTGAGAGAAGAGGTTTCATGGATTTTAACGAGCTTATGCTTTCTCTTGGCGAGGAGATGGGCATTGAACTTGACGGCAGCGCCGGCGGCGCCGGTTTTGAAACGCAGGATATGGAAATCCTGATGCACAATGCCGGAGAAATGATCTTTATCCGGGCCGATCTGGGAAAACCCGCGGGCGGCAGCAAAAATGCTTTTTTGAAACAGGCTCTTAATTCCTGCTGCCTGTACCGCAATACCTGCGGTTCCGTATTTGCCGTAAGTCCTGAAGGGCATCTCCATTTGCAGCGCTATGAATGGATGGCCCGGCTTGACGGAAAAGCCCTTCATGCCCTGCTCCAGGAGTTTATTGCCGTGGCAGCAGCCTGGAAGGAGCTTCTGGAGGATTTCTGCGCGGCCCGGGGCGGCGATCCCGAAGACAGCGCT
>NZ_JBGVBR010000438.1:0-3985 GCF_045225735.1 Succinimonas sp.
CATGAGCAAAAACCGGCGCCTTGCGGCAAATTTGGCTGTCAGCACAATACTATGAAGGAGACCTCGGCATGTTCCACAAAGAAATCAGGCTGTCATTTGTCAGGGAATGTCCTCTGGCCGCCGCCTGGCCCGTCCGCTGCTCTGTCAGCGAGGGCATAAGCCTTCCCTTCCGGGCGCAGGTTACCCTGTTTCTGGATAACCCGCTGACCCAGAAGGAGCTGGAAGACTGCCTCCTCCTAAAAACCCGTCTTGAGATGTCCCAGCAGGATACCACGGGGGCCATGCGCCGCGGCCGGACCTTTCACGGGATCATTACCTCATATAACGCTCTGGGGCTTCTTTCGGACATCAATGACACCGCTCCGGGGAACGACTGCTACGGCTATGAAATCGTCATCGAACCGGAAATCGCGCTCATGGGGCTTAATCTCCGCACCAGGAGCTTCCCTCCCGATAACTCTCCCGCGGACATCATAAGCAGCATCTTCGCGGAATACAATCTCCCCTGCAGCTTTGACGTGGATCTGTTCGATAAGCTCCCCAGCCAGGGACAGGCCGCTCAGGAAAACAACGAAACCGACCTTAATTTCATTAACCGCTTCTCCTTTTACTACGGCTTAAACTACGTGCTGGAACTGCCCGAAGATACCGAGGAAGGCGATCCCTCCTTTGCCCCCGCGACAGCAGTGTTTTCCCGGGGCTGGCGGACGGGCCGGGGCCGGAGATTCACCGGAAACACCTTAACGGAAGCAGAGGAGATCTCCTGCATCATAGGCTCTAAGGAGGCTGCGTCCTTCGCCCAGGGGCCCCTGGAGCTGGATCGGCTGGTGAAAACCGGCTTCGCGGGCATTGGCAGCATTCGCGGGAGCTCTGTGATTCCCGGGGCCGCCAGAACAGCGCCGCCGGTTTTTCTGAAAGGGTTTGAGACCGTCCGGGGGGCCGGAAAAAAGCCCGGGGAGGAAATCCTGGCATTCGGCCGGGAGTCCGCGCAGGCGCTGGACAGACTGTTTTCCGACCGGACGCTGATTAAGGCTCATGATTTTGCGGTGGCCTCCGGTCAGCCCCTTTTGGTTAATAAATCACGCTATCTCACGGTGCGAAGCCGCTTCAGCTTTAACCTTGCTTTGCCAAAGGGATTCCGCCGGGCTTCCGGCTGCCCCGCCGCCGAAGAGGAGCTGTCTCTCACCGCCGTGGCCGTGCCCTTTCCGGATGATGCCGCTGACAATGTCACCCTGGGCCCCCTGTGCTGCTTCAGCAGGATCCCGGATAACCCGAATCCCGGAAACGCCTTCGTCATTTCCGAAATCCCCCGGCCGGGCCAGAGCTTCAATCTGACGGGAGCCCCGGCTCTCCGGAGTGACGCTGCCGGCGCCTCAGGGGGAAATTCCGACACCGAGGTCTGCGAGGCCACGGTGTGCGACAGCGCCGGAAAAACCGGCTCCCCCGGAACCGTCGCTCCGGCCGCGGATGACGACACCGCCTTTCCGGCCCGCTTCTATGCCCGCATTGACGGCTCCGACACCGCCATCACCGCCAACTTTGTAAGCTTTGGGGGAAGTCAGGATCCCCTGGGAAATTTCCCGAAAATCGGCCAGAAAATACTCCTTCTCCATGCGGGAAACAGCTACTATTTCATGGGCTATCTCTCGAAACAGGACGCCCTCCCGGTCTATGACAGCGGTCTCCGGAACGATCTTATGATGAGCGAGGTTTTTAACTCCGGCTACGATCCGTCCGGAACAGCCGGCGCGGACAGGAAGGTGACCAACACAAACCGGGATCAGAATAATCAGTGCCTGGCCTTCGTCCGGTTCTCCAAGTCCGCGGCCCTTGTTAAATACCTGATTATGCAGGATCATCTTGCAGATTTTATGAAGTGTCTGGCTCTCCGCTCAAACACCCGTAAAATCACGGAGATTTATGACAGCAAAAAGAAAGAGATCCAAACCCAGCTTACAGCGTTAGAAAATGCCCGGGATAAACTGGATGAAGCGCTTAACAACGGCACCGACCTGAAAACCGCCAAGGACAATCTGACAAAAGCCGAAGCAGATCTCACCGCCAGTGCCGAAACCATTGTATCCAAGATTAAGGACGTCCGGAGCATCAAAAAACGCCTGGCTGAAATCCTTAAGGAACAATACCCCGATACCGAGCCCTCAAAATACACCGCTGCCCAGAAGGATGCCGCTCTGGAAATAATTCTGGGCCTCGCCGGCTTCTCTCTGTTTTATGACGGGACGCACCGGGAATACGGCGCCGCGCTGGAAAACGCCGCTGCCACGGATATCACCGCATCCGCCGGCAAAAAGGTCAGCATTCAGGCGGGCAGCGATATTGTCATTACCGCGGATTCCTCCATTACTCTGCAGGTGGGGAACAGCGCCCTCTCCATGGACGGCAACGGCATCTCCCTGTCGACAGCTTATTTCAAAAACAAATTCTCCCCCTGGGACGGCAGAATCACCCTGAGCCCCGTTACGGGAGTCAGCGTGTCCGGCTACCAGTTCCAGGCAAATGCCCTCATGGCCGCCGGCATGTCAGACAGCTTCGGCGGCAGCGTCGGCACCAAAACCGGACTCATGTCTGTCTCGGCGCCGCAAATCAAGCTGAACACCATGAACGGCATGAGCGCTGCCAAGGTTATTACCGCCCTTTCGCTCCGTGTCGCCGATGCCATTTCGGACACTGCCTGTCAGTCTGCTGACAACGATGACGGCGATATGGCCGCCTCCATCATCAGCAATCTCTGCGACTACGGCAACACCGGCCTGTCCATTGCTGACGACGCCATAACCGCCTTAAAGGAATTTATCAAGGCCGTGAACAGCGGTACCTGCGGTCCTCGATCTGTGGCCGATCTCGTTATTTCCTTCATCAGCGTGATTCTGGATACCACGGATGTGCTGGAAGCATTAGTTGCCTGCGATATTGTCCGGAATGCCAGCGAGGATTACGATTTTGTAAAACGCACTCCGGAAAACGGCTATGTCAGCGAACATGACAAATATCTCATAATAATAAGCTCCATAAGAACCGCGGCTCTTATGACCAGCGGCCTTTTGCTCATGGCCGACAATCTCGCTTCCTCCCAGATCTCGGTTCTGGAACTTAACGCCAGCGGCGCCACCCACACAGCCGGCCGCATGGAATTCAGCACCGTATCCGGCAGCATCGAGGTTTCCCCTCTGGCGGCTCAGGACACTGCCGAAGTCGGGGACAGCCTCATTGATGGCTTCGGCGATGCCGATGCGCTCGCTCTGACCGCAGACGTTGCCGCAGCGACAGCAAGAGGACTCAGGAATATCGCCGGAAATACCGGAGCCCGCTTAGCCGAGACTGCGACCATGACCAACCTCGGCCGGCATGATGTCACAGGATCTGAAGAGATCAGCGTAACCCAAAGCCGCACAGCCCTTCATGAAGACCGCACCGCCGGAACCAGAACCGATGGAACGGGAAGCCGGGACGATATCTCGGGATCCTCCGGAAAGATCAACGCAACTGAAACAGGGGGTGCAGGCTCCTCCGAAAACTCAGATGCTTTGAAATCCGGAACCACGGGAGTCAAGGACATCGCAGGCGGCTTGAAAACCAACCAAACCCTGGAAGATATCAGTTAACCGGCGCTGCCGGTTAACTGAAGGAGTCAGGGACAAGCCTGACAGCCAAAGGGGCCGCCAGGTATTACAGGCACAGGTAAAGCAGAAATGTTTAAAAAGGAAATCGAAGTATCTTTTGTGAAGGAATGCGCTCTTTCAGGCGCCCGGGCCTTCAAATGCGCAGTCACCGAAGGCATCAGCCAGCTCTTCCGGGCGGAGATCACGCTGTTTTCCGGAAAACCTCTGTCCCGGGAGGACATGGAGAGCTGTCTCCTCCTGAAAACCCGGCTTTCCATCCGGGAGTTCGATACCACGGGAGTCCTGAGCCGGGGCCGGGATTTTCAGGGGATCATCTCCTCCTATAATGCTCTGGGTCTTATATC
>NZ_JBGVBR010000439.1:0-7397 GCF_045225735.1 Succinimonas sp.
TTGCCGGGAATAATCTCCCGTTCGGCCCCCGGACTTTCAATGACCACGGTAACGTCATTTATTGTGGGGTCTCTGCCTGTCCCGCAGCAGTCAATTATTTTTACGTATGCGGTAAACCCGTCCTTGTTCATTTTATGGCCGCATGTCGGGCACTCAGGGCGGCAACCGTCTTTGAAGGTAAAATCACCGTAATCCCTGATATCTATGCTGCAATCGGCATTTATCGTAACAAAGACTTTGTACGCCTGGGCGCTTTCTGATATACTTACCATTGTATTCTCCGCAAGAGGTACGTGGGTGTGAGGGGGCTAAAGTCTCACACCCAGCTTTGTTTTAAGGCCGTGATCTTTTTCTGAAATTATCAGGAATCCTCTTCAACTTTAACACATTCTCCTGTTACTTTCTTTCGTCTGGTTCAAATAAAAAACCTCCGCCGAGGCCGTAAATTCGTTTTTTTGGGGCCTTTCGCACGTGGCGGGGGCTAGCCCCCGCCACGTGCGGGCCCGACTAAAAACTATGTCCGTCATTCACCACACCGCCTGAGTTTTTCCGGACAGACTGGTGGCAGCCACGGCCGGAGGACTGACGTCACTCCCTCGCTCCAAACCGGAAAGCAACCACTCCGCCAAACCAAAAGCAACCGCTCTGCCAAAACACAAGCGGTCTGTGCAAACAAACTTGAAACAGTTAGTCACGACCAAAAAGCTGGCAGTCGGTAACGTAAAAACACGGGGTAGTTAGGCAGGAAAACGCTGGAGCAGAAAAAAAGACAATTTAGTGAGCAGAATTAGAGACATTTTTCAGAAGCGCTGACACTACGGCAGTGGCTGCTTGAGCCCCCTTTACAACGCCATTAAATACTCCCTTAGCCATATCCTTCGCTATTTCTCCGGAGTGAAGAGATACATCTGCATCCCCGATGCGTTCATCTAAGTTTTCAATTTCAAAGCTTTCATCAAATCCGGCGAGCTTGCTCTTAAACTTTGTAACTACTGAGACTATATGTCCGATCTGTTTTTCGAACACTTCTGACTTATATCTGCCCAAATCATCAAGGGATTGCTGTGTTTCTTCCTGCTTCTTTTCCAGCGATGATTTTGCTTCCTCAAATTTTTTCCGGGCATTTTCCACAATCTCTTTGGCGGAGCTGTTATTCTTATAGGCGTCATAACCTTTTTTTCCGGCATAACCGGTACCGGCTGCAGCAACAGCCCATCCAGCGGCAGCGATAATAAATGGTATAGGCATATGTAATCCTCCGGAACAAATGTCAGATGCTGCTGTAAAACTGACATCAAAATAATATTTATAACACCAAACCTATTAGATTATTTTGGCTTGGGAGTAATCTAATTCGAGATATTCGTAACATTTATCTTTAAAATTTTCTACTGCTTTGCCGTCTTGATTGATTAATGGTTCATTTAAAACATCTTTAAGTTTTTTTCCAATTATCAGCATGCGTTTGAGTTTAATCTCATCGTCCATGTTATCAACTTTATATTTTTCAAACTTTTTTACCAGTTTTCGGATAACAAATGTTATTTCATCGCAGTTTGTTCTTACAGTATCAAGTGATGTCATGGCTAATTCTATTTTTTCGCAGGCTTTGTCGACTTCTGCCGCATATGCCTTTGCCTTGTTTAGATTTTTCTCAGCTTCTTCTGCACATTCGTTCCCGATACTAAACAGCACACCGCCTGCTACTAATCCACCTAAGATTCCTCCGGCGACTGCTGCCGCTGTCACCAATCCAAACGGTAGAGCCCCTGTAACCGCAATGGTGCTTGCTTTTACAACATCTTCACTGATGCTGTGGGCATCTCTTAGTGTGAAGTTATCGTTGGCTTTATCCTCATTGTTCGCATCATTCGTGTTCAGTGATACATCAACGTCTCCGAGACTGTCATCGGTGCTTTTAATCTCAAAGCTTTCATCAAAGCCGCCAATCTTGCTCTTAAACTTTGTAACTACTGAGACGAGATGTCCGATTTGTTCTTCGAATACTTCGGACTTATACTTCTCCAGTTCATCCAATGATTGCTGAGTTTCTTCCTGTTTCTTTTCCAGCAAGGATTTTGCTTCCTCAAATTTTTTCTGAGCACTCTCCGTAATTTCTTTGGCGGAGCTGTTTTTTTTATGGGCGTCATACTTCTTTTTTCCGGCATATCCGGCACCGGCTGCAGTGGTTAGAGCACCAGCGCCAAAGAATAGGGCGATAAGTGGAATTGGCATATGTATCCCCTCTGCGAAAAAATACCCGCTGTTACCGTAAAACAAGTATTAAAACAATACTGACAGTATAAACTATTGGCTCTATCCCTATCATTTTCGCACGTGCCAAAAAAAAAACACGATTCACCACACAATTGCATAAACTCTGAGAACCTGCTTTTGGGGTTTTTAATATTTTTGCCTTTGTGATCACACAAAACAGTAGCTGCAGAATTAAACAAAAATGCAGTTTTCATGAAATGCAAAAACATGGGAAGCATTCGAATCAATCCCTCATGGAGGTGCGACCGGCCTTCACGAGACATCGGCCATCATGCGCCCGCCGGAAAACAGGGATCAGCTTTTCCGGAAATTAAGAGAGCGGAGAGGAGAATGGGCCGGAGGGCAGGACGGCAGGAATGGAATAAAGCCTCATTACCGCCCCCACAGAGCCTGCGTTTTCCCAGAAAAACACCCGCAAGCAAAGAACCGCGGCGCAAAAAAAGAACCGGCAGGATAAACCCGCCGGCTCTCTCTTGCTCTTAACAGCTCTTCTGAGCGCTCTTATTCAGAGACAGGCCCAGAAGCTCCGGTTATCCTCCGTTAAAGAGACTCGTCCTGAATTTTGATGCGGCTGTCGTTAACGGGAATCTCCACAGAGTTTTCGTAAATGCTGTTTCTGAGTTCGTTGCCATGAACGCCGTTACAGCTGCTCTCATTGGCGCTGTCCACCTGCTTGGGATTGTTGGTGGAAATCTCGCCGCAGGACAGATACGCCCAGGGGAGACCCAGATTCCAGTGCCCCAGATAGCTCAGAATTTCGTTCAGAATCTCCTCGGATTCTATCGCATCGTTGTCGCCGTCAAAGAGGTGCAGTCCCCAGCCCTCGTATCCCGGGAACGGGAAGCTGTAGATCCAGGCCTGCTCGTAATCACGGTAGGACACCTTGGTGTAGTCAAGAGTCTGTTCCGGACCTCCGTTAACGCTGAAGGTCACCGGCTCAGGTTTCTGACCAGCCTGACCGAAGAGGTTGGATCCGGAGCAGGCAAGGACGGTGCTGAGGCCAGTGACATCATCCTCATCCTTTCTCAGAATGCAGGTGGAATGAGGATTGCCGGAAGCCATGATGAAGTCCTGTCCTTCCCAGGTGGAGCCGCGGTTTCTGTCGAAGCTTTCAATGCCGGCATCGCAGTAATCGATGGTTCTGCGGAAGTTCTTCATCTTGTAGACGCAGTGCAGATATTCCGGCTTGCCGGAGTCTCCGTAATTGCCGCCGAAACTGTCCCCGTTGTTGGTAATCTGAGTGCCGGATCTGGCATACTTCATGGTATTCAGATTCTTGGTAATGGTGCAGTCTGATCCCAGGCCGCTTCCGATTTGATCCCGGCATTGTTCCGTGTTCAAACCGGCGGAGCAGGTGTACTCCTTATCAGCAGCCTGTCCCATATGCACGTTGTACCAGCGCTTGTAGATGCGGTCATTTTCATCGGTATAGAAGCCAACGGTCAGGGAGGAATCCAGCGTTCTGATATAAGAGGAAACCATGGGGGTGCCGTTTTCCGAAGGAACTCCGAAGGCCACGTTGGTGATTTCGACAAGCTCCCGCTCTTCTCCGCCGTCATTGTCCCTGAAGGAGGCAATGTTAACCACCGGAGTGGAGTACAGCGGATGGTAGGTGTCGTTGCTGGCATGAACAAGCCATTCGCGATCCGTCATGGAAGCCTGTCCTCCCATCATGTAGTAGTTGGCTGAGGCATCGTAATTGACGGATCTTTTTATCATGCGTCTTACAGTGTCGGTTTTAACCTCCTTGCCAGTGTTCTTGTCGTAGCAGATCCAGTTCAGATCCTCTGTCAAAGGATCGGAGTCTGCCGCATTGTCAGTATTCAGGTTGCTGTAGTAGGCCAGCTTGGCGTACTGCTTCTGGATTTCGGTTATCGTTGCAGTATCGGGAGCATTATTTTCCGGATCCTTAGGCAGGTGGTCTGCAATGCTGTTAAAGACTGATGAAGTGTCATTGCCCCAGCAGAAGAGGTTGTGCTTGTCCTCAGCCGAGGTTACATCGGCAAGAGCGCAGAAGGCCCAGTCGCCGGCGGCAACGGCGGTTGCCTTAAGGGAGTTCGGAAGCGCAACCTTAACCGGGTACGGCACTGCCTTGATGCTGAAGCCAGCCGGGAGCGGAGATCCGTCAAAGTCGGTGACACCGGCAAAGGGTTCGGTCACATCATGATCCGGATAGTCGTCGCCCAGTTCTTTGGAGGTGTTGTTTCCCCAGCAGTAGATGCCGCCGTCTTTGGCAAGGGCGCAGACGGAATCCCGGGCCATGGCAAGGCTCTCAATGCCGGAAAGATTTTCATCATCGCCGTCCTGAGGACCGCTCAGCACCGGCATGGCGTAGACCACCGGTTCAGAGGTGACTTTGCCGATACCGGTCTGTCCGAAGGTGTTGTCGCCCCAGCAGTAAACATGTCCGTCATTGGTAAGCGCGCAGGCAAAGCGGAAGCCGGTTTCCACCTGCTTCACATTAACCAGAGGCACACCATCGCCCATTCTTACCTGCACCGGTTTGTAGCTGAAGAGATCCGTTACCTCGGCGCCGTTCAGAATCGGAGTTTTGTCAGCATTCTGGTAGCTTTCGGGATTGCCCAGATTGGCCCAGGCGTTGTTGCCCCAGCAGTAGACGTTGCCCATTACGTTAACGGCGCATCTGAAATCCTCGCCCTTGCCGGATGAAACATAGGAGAAGCTGCTTCTCAGCTTGTTTCCGGCAGTGAAGGCTGTGGCCACCACCTGCGGGAGATTGGACATGTCATCGGCTATGGCCGGGAGACTTGCCATTACCGCATCGGTATTATTGCTGACAGCTTCCAGCGTGGTTTGCACGCTTTCAGTGAGACCGTCATCAGAAGTTACATTGTATAAGGTGTAGCCGCCTTCTTCAGGGGTGTCGCCAGGCACCGGAATGATCCCCATGCCTATAAGAAGCTCATCGGTTATCAGAACTCTGGCGCTATCCGGAGTCAGCGAGGCGGGATCGTTGTAATCGGAAAGCATTACTTCAGTATCCAGCTTCAAAGCCTGAGCGATGGCATCCAGTCTCTTCTGATAGTTCTCGGCAGTGTCGTCGTCATCTAAAGATCCTGTTACATCTGCAAGAGTGGTAAACGGTGTGATGCGGTTGACATACTTTTCGCAGAGGATGTCGTTGCCGGCTTTGTCCTTGCAGAGTTCGCTGTCATCGGTATAGGTTTCAATGCCGTGCAGCTGAGCCGAGAGCAGCAGATCGGAAAGCATCACGCCGGGTTGTCCCAGCAGCGTGTTGGGGCTGCCCTTTTTGATGCCGGCAAAGGCCCGGATCATTCCGGCTTCCTGA
The DNA here is from genome assembly GCF_045225735.1 of Succinimonas sp. Lineage (NCBI taxonomy): Bacteria > Pseudomonadati > Pseudomonadota > Gammaproteobacteria > Aeromonadales > Succinivibrionaceae > Succinimonas > Succinimonas sp. Next base: position 5,588 of record NZ_JBGVBR010000439.1, read on the forward strand.
ATAGCTTTCTGATTTTCTTCAGAAAGGGTGAATACGGCAAATCCGGTGCTGTCGGTGGTCTGATTCAGATCGGTGTCTGTGCAATCCAGGTCGTTATCGATATCCAGGCAGACTTCGGCTCCTTCCGCATATCCGGCCACTACCTGAACGGCAAGCTTAGCTGCTTTCTTATCCGGGTTATCGGGGTTATCCGGGTTATCGGGGTTGTCCGGGTTATCGGGGTTATCGGGGTTATCGGGGTTATCGGGGTTGTCCGGGTTATCGGGGTTGTCCGGGTTATCCGGGTTGTCCGGATTGTCGGGGTTATCCGGGTTATCGGGATTGTCAGGGTTATCGGGATTATCAGGGTTATCGGGATTATCCGGATTATCGGGGTTGTCCGGGTTATCCGGGTTGTCCGGATTGTCGGGGTTATCCGGATTATCGGGGTTGTCTGGATTATCCGAATGAGGCTTGTAGGCGGTAAGAGCTGCTGCCACATCGGCACCGGTGAGATCCTTTCCTTTCTTGCCAAGCTCGGTCAGAATTGCCAGGGCATCGCTGCTGACTCCGGCGGCCTTTTCCGTAAGAGCGGCCGCGCTGATGCCGCTGTCTTCGCAGATGGCCTTGAGAGCGGACTCGCTGTCGGGAAGCAGGCTGTTTCTTGAGAGCAGCTCGCCGGCTACCAGAGCTGCGAGGTTGGCATCATTGATTTCGCTGTTGTAATCCCTGAAGATGTCCCCGGACGTAACGGCTGCAGAAGCTCCGGCTGCCTCGGCAATATGTCTGACGGCATCCTCATAGTCGGTCTTTGATAGGTTTGCGGAATCTGCTCCGGTATAGGCCATGGCGGCCATGGTGGTAAACGGCGTTATGTTGTAAACCGCATCAGGATTGTTCCGGTCAATGTAGATTTCCCGGGCCATGACGAGATTGTGTCCCAGCTGGGTTTCCGCGCCGTAAATGGTGTTCTTGTCCCCCTGAGTGGCCTGAGCGATTACTCTTACGTGGGTAATGTCCTTGCCCTCTGAATCTTTAAGATAGGAGTCCGGAATATCGATGATGGCAATGCCGTCGGGGCCGGTGTTGACGGTGGCCCGGATGTCGCCGTCATCCAAGGTGTAGCTGCGGTTGAGATCGGCATACACCTGAGAGTTTTCCAAGTAACCGTCAATTACCAAGACATGGAGAGAGGTGGCTCCGGTCTCTTCATTATTGTTGTCATTGCTGTTATTGCCGCTGCTGCCGCCACCGCCGCCGCATGCGGCGAGCCCCATAATAGCCATAACGGCTGCTGAAAGCTTTGCAAAGGAATGAGTCATAGCTGTGTTCCCGTTTTCAAAAATATCTTGTTCTGGTACTGCAAAAATCCGCGGGAGCCGAAGCTCCCGCAATGCGGCAAAAATTAGCACACTCAATATTAATTTTTGTCAACGCATCTCACACTATTATGTTTTACAAGAGTCACAGTTAACGTTTTTGCAAAGACATTTCAGAAGAGGCCCGGCGGAAATCTCCCGGAACAGCCGGAAAGACGGCGGATAAAAGTCCGGTCAAACCAGAGAGGATCATGACTGCCGGACCGGAGAACGGGGAGCGAAAACCGGCGCTCTGAATCCGGAATGCAAACCTGAAAAAGAGCCGGGGGAACCCGGGGTTTCCGACCGTAGCGCGGACGGAGCACGGTTAAAAATCTAAATGTGATTAATATCACATTTTTGAACTTGATAATGCAATGCAGGTGAATTTATTATGAAAGAAGCGCCACGGCGGGACGAGCGAAGGCGACGGCCGTCAAGCCGCATTCGGAACGCTGCATGCCCTGGAATGG
>NZ_JBGVBR010000440.1:0-7028 GCF_045225735.1 Succinimonas sp.
GGATGGCCTCATCGGTTCGCCCCATGGAGATGTAGTTTTTGCTTACGTATTCAATGGCATCGGTCATCAGAGGACGGCGGGTCAGCACATCCTTGATGATGCTGATGGATTCCTCGTGCATGTTCATGCTGTAGAGAATTTTGCCCATGGCAAATTTGAGGTAGTCGGAATTGGAGGAAACCATTCCCTCCTGAATTACCGCCTGAGCCAGATTCATCTGCCCGGTTTTTACGTAATAATCAGCCAGAAGGCAGCGGCAGTAGACATCATACTGAGTGCCCTCCGTCAGGGCCTTTTCCAGAGCTTTTACCGTTCCCGCGTCATCATCCCGGTGCATGCAGGTGTAAACGTCCCGGAGGGCGATTTTTTTGGTGATGGCCTTTTTGATTCTTTCGCTGAACTGCTGCTGGGAGAAGGGCTTGATAATGTAGTCGTCAGGTTCGTGCTCCACGGCGCACAGCACCTTGGAACGGGAGGGATCGCCGGTGATAATGAACATCAGGGACATGCAGGGGGCCAGATGCTCTTCACGCAGCTTTTTAACCAGATCCAGACCGGAAATGCCGCTGGTGAAGGAGTAGTCAAACAGATAAATGTCAAATTTGCTGTAGGAGCAGATTTTCAGGGCCTCCTCTCCGTTTAGCGCTATGGTGATGCTGGTAAAGCCCATGGATTGCAGGATGGTTCTCATCAGAGAGGCAAAGGTATGCTGTTCGTCAGCGATTATTACCCTGAATTCGCTGTACTTCATAGAGGTAAAGGACAGCTCCTGCTGTTCTTCATCCCTGTTTTCGGTGAGTGGGGCGTTCATGCGCGATATGTCCCGGTTTTGCATAATCAATAATAAAGCAGCGGCGATCTCAGACCCGGCGTTTTTAAGGCGGGCGGCGTTATCAGATTACTGCCTTTTGGCAGTTTTGGACTGGATCTCCGCGAAGTCCTTTTTCAGAAGCTCGGTACGTTCCGCCTGAACCTTGGAAAGCGGAATTCCCTCCAGAAGCCGGAGATCCGAGGCGCATTCCTGAATCAGGTTCCGGGCGGCGTCTTTGCCGTTTCGGGGATCCTGTTTCAGCTGCATTTCTGACATATCCAGCAGAATCTGGATCTTGTTAAGAATGGCATTGGAATTTCCCGGAACCTTGCGTTTGGCCTCCTTAAACAGTCTGAGAGCCTCGTCCAGCTTGCCGTTTTTGTATTCCTTGATGCCCTGAGAGTTCAGCTCCTGGTATTTATTCCGGCGCTCGGCCTGTTCCGCGTTTTTCCGGCTGACGCAGATATCGAGAATGTTCATGGCAATGTCGGAGGCGGCAGCGCGTCCGGCCAGTTCCTGAGAGAGATGCTCCGCCACCTCGTATTCGCCCAGAGACAGGAGTCCCAGATACATGCCGATTTTAATGCTGTCGGCGATATTCCTGTTATTCTCGTTCATGGCGGTCAAAGCCTGATACAGCCTTCTTTTGCTGCGCTGGGTTTCGCCGCGGATAAGGGCCACCCGGGCTTCGCAGACCGTCTTGAAGGTTTCCATGGAAAACCTGTCCTTGCTGGTGCAGGCCTGGTAACGGCCGATAATGTTTCCGATAACCTTTTCCATGCTGGAAATGTGAAAGGGGTCGTGGGAATTTTCCACAAACATGAATTCGCACTGCACAAAGCTTTCCAGCAGCGTATCCACTTCCTCCGGGGAGTTTTTCTTGACATTAAGGAGCAGAGCCAGTCCGTCCCGGGCGGTCATAAAATCTCCGGCATTAAGGGCAGTGGTTATCTGAGTGTTCAAAAGCTTTTCCGACAGAGGAGAGAGCGCCACGGCCTGCCGGATGCTCTGAATGGCCTTTTCGGGCATGCCCAGGGAAAGGTAATTTTTTGAGACATATTCAATGGCGTCGGTCATCAGGGGCCGGCGCGTCAGCACGTCCTGAATGACGCTGAGGGATTCTTCGTGCAGCTTCCTGCTGTAGAGCACCTTTCCCAGAGCAAACTTGAGGTAGTCAGATTCGGAGCAGGCCATGCCCTCCTGGATCACCGCCTGAGCCAGGTTGTGCTGGCCGGTGCTGATATAGTAGTCCGACAGCAGACAGCGGCAGTAGACATCGTAGGGAGTGCCGGCGGACACGGCCTTTTCCAGGGCCGAGATAGCTCCCGGGGCGTCATTGCGGTAGATGCAGCTGTAGATGTCCTCCAGATCCTTCTTTTTGGCCAGGGCTTTTTTCAGCCTCCGGGCAAACTGCTTCTGAGAAAAGGGCTTCACAATGTAGTCATCGGGCTCCTGCTCCACGGCGCAGAGCACCTTTGAGCGGGAATGATCCCCGGTAATAATGAACATCAGAGCCATGCAGGGGGCCAGATGGTTTTTCCGGAGGTGCTGTACCAGCTCCAGTCCGGAAATGCCGTTCTGGAACGAGCAGTCGAAAAGGTAGATGTCAAACTGGGCATGGGCGCAGATTTTCTGAGCTTCGTCGCCGCTGGAAGCAACGGTGATTTTGGAAAAACCCAGAGACAGCAGGATTCCCTTCATAAGATAGGCAAAGGTGTGCTGTTCATCGGCAATGATGACCCGGAAATCGCTGTACTTCATAGCGGAAAATGCAATTTCCTGATTCTTGCCATCAGCGGTGTTTTCCGAAGCGGCGATCATGCTGTTAGTCCCCTGAGAAGTCCGTTAACAAGGCGGGAAGCGGCCTCGGCGCAATTACGGGATATCACTTCCCTGCCGCAGTTCTCCGGCAAAATGCCGGCAATCAGATATGTGTTTGCAGGGCCGAGCGAGATCGGGAAGGCGCTTGAGCGGCCGGAGCCGAGACGCTGTCATATTGTGCGGGAATTCCGCCCGGATGGCAACAATCCCGCTTTAGTTTAATGGCCTTCGTCAAATAATCCGGAGCTCCCGGAAACGTTCCGGCAAATACCGGAGAGACAAACGCAAAAAGACAGAGCTTAACCATGAACGCAGGCTGCAGAAAACAGGGAACGCACGAAGGGGAATTGAGAAAAACAGGAAACGGACAACTGAGAGAATCTGGTGGAGGGGGATGGATTCGAACCATCGAAGCCGAAGGCGACAGATTTACAGTCTGTTCCATTTGACCGCTCTGGAACCCCTCCGCAAATCTGGTGCTGATAATATCAGAAAATTATGAAAAATAAAGCATTTTCGTAAAAAAGACCGTTTTTCGTGAAAATCGGTCATTTTTTAACCGTTTTTCGGCCGTTTTGCTGCGAAACGGCAGCGCGGGGGTGTTTTTCGGGGGCATTTCGGGCCGTCTGGCAAGCAACTAACCATGGGACCTGAAAACGAATTTTCTGTGAACGTTTTCGCAAAAACGCATAAAACCCCGGCAAGAGCTAAAGATTGTCCCGGAACTGACGATAAGTTAAGTGAGCGGATATTGGCAGGAGCATGTTATGCTGGACATGGAAATAAGAAACAGTCTTCTGGTGGACGAACTTCAGCTGGGAACTCGTCTCAATGAAGCTGTTTCCCATGGAAATCGGGCAGATTTTGCTTTAATGCTGGCCATGATTTCACAGGATGTCACCGATGACGCCTCTGTTGTCGATCCTGTTAAGACCAAGCCTGAGCCCGCTGATCTGAGAAAAACCTTCTCGCTCCTTCCGGAAAGAAGCTTCTATGCCGAGGCACAGGACTTTGGAATGGAGAACAGGATCGGCGAATGCGTTACAAAGGGAGCGTCAGCCACAGTTCAGCTTCTGCTTGCGGAAAGAGGCGAGCCTCTTGCAGTGAGAGAAGACGTCATCGGTCATGATGTGCGCGCCAATATGTCTCTGCTCGCCCGGGCCAAAGCCGACAGCGTTCTTGCGGGAACCGCTGTCGCGCGTGTCCCATATGATCTCAGGACTCTGGCCATTGTGGATGCGGTTACCGAATCCCGCGATATTCTGGCAAGGCTGTGAGCTTTTTAACCATGACTTGAGGCTGCCGGGAGTTATCCCGGTTTTTCTTTTTGGTTCTCCCTGAAAATCTTCCTACCGGCGGGCGGCAATTTCCTCCCGGGTTTCCAGCCGGGCCAGCTCCCCCTTCTTCAGCAGCACATAAGTGGAACCGGCTCCTCCGTGCCAGGGCATGGAGGTATGGTAGCCCAGCACCTCGGGCATATGCCGGAGCCAGTGGGCCACATAGCTCTTAAGAAGGGCCTTGGGCTCTGAGAATTCCCCCTTGCCGTGAATGATGAGAATGCAGCGCATGTTTTTGCGGATGGCTCTGACGATGGTTTTCCGGACGTCCTTGTAGGCGTTCTCCACCGTGTGATTATGGAGATCCACCCAGGCCTCCGGAGAGTATTCTCCGGCTTTCAGCTTCCGGAATACCCCGTACTGCAGGCCCGGGGTACGGTAACTGATGGATCCCGCCGGATCCACGAAGGTCATCCCGGCAGTGGAAAAGAAGGACATGTCCTCCTCTTTTTTTTCATCCTCGGCCATTTCCCGGAGCTTCAGAGCCGCCTCTCTGTCCATGAGCTTTGTTACCTGGGGAATTTTGTCCTGTTCCAGCTTTTTAACTCCCTTCATCTGTTCCGCGAAGGATTTTTCTCCGGCGGGAGATTCTTCCCGGCGGAGGCTGTTTTCCAAAGCGGCCAGGCGTTCCCGGGACTCCCGCTTTTCCTGTTCCAGTCTTTGCTGCTCCCGTCTTTCCTGTTCCTGACGGGCGAGCTCCTGTCTCTTGATAGCGGCTTCCTTTTTCAGCTCCTCCTGTCTCTTTTCGGAGACGGCTCTTTTTAAATCGCTGAGACTGAAGTTTTTGGTCATGGATTACCTCGCTGATGTTACCGGGGAGAAATTGTGTTAGCGGCGGGCTGAGCCGGGAACGCGCGGGCGCTTTCGATAATGCCGCAGATTTCCGGGAGCCCCTGAGTCAGAGACCGGGGCGTGGATCGCATTACCAGATCCTGATTGGAAAACCGGTATTCCCTGATGTTAAGCCCGGCAGGCAGGGGCAGCGGATCTGCCGCGGCAGATCCGGATACCCCCCCGGACATGCTGCCCCCGGTGAAGTTGATAATAATGTCGGCCTTTCCCGATAGCAGAGCTTCGGCGCTGACTTCGGGATATTTCACCGGAGAGCGGGGCAGAATGTTTTCTCCGCCGCAGATGCGGATAAGCTCATCAATGTAGGTGCCCGGAGAGGCTCCGATAAGGGGCTTCTGCCAGATGACGGGGAGCACCCGCACCCGGGGGGAGTCCCGGAAGCGATTTTCTGTGTCCCGGAGTATTTTTTCCAGCTTTTCCGCTTTCCGGCCGGCCTCCTCTGCCATGCCGATTCTTTTCCCGGCCTCCCGGATGCTTTCCGGAACGTTTTTGGCGGATTCCAGCTTCATAATCAGAATGTCCGGGTAGGATTTTTTCAGCTTTTCCAGAAATACTCCGTTAAAGGAGTTTCCGGCGGCGATGATATCAAACCTGAGAGAGCCGAGAAATTCCAGGTTGACGCTGTAAAAATCCCCGGCCACAGGAATCTCCTCAATTCCCGGAGGATAATTGCTGTTGGCGTCCACGGCCTGAAAGCAGGACGGAGGAATAAATTCCGCCAGAATTTCCGTGCTGTCCGGCGAGAGGGATACCGCGTGGGGCATGCCAGGAGGACAGGAGGCGGTTTCGGCCTCCGCAATCCCGCCGAGAGCCGTCAGAATAATGAGGCTTTTAGTGATAGAACGAATAATAGTCATAGCCAATTCCGGACAGAATCAGTACCAGGAGAGCAAACCAGATCGCTTTTCCGGTATCGCTGATCATATCCCTGACCGACTTTTCCGTCGGGTTCTCGGTTCCTCCTATTTCCGGGAAACGGTAGAGCGTCAGGAGATAATACCGGGGACCGCCCAGCCTGATGTTTTCCTTTGATGCTAAAAGAGCCAGAGCCATGGCGGTGGTTTTGGAGGGCCAGCTTTGAATGGCTGCCGCCAGCGCCCGGGGATCTGCCGGGGCTCCGCCGGGAAGCATGATAATAAAGGGGATGAGCCACATGGCGGGCAGAATAAAGCAGAACTGCTCGACAAAATAGCAGCATCTTCCGAAATACTGATTAACCGGCAGCTTCAGATTAAAGGCCATGCTCATAATGATGATAAGCTTTACTGCCAGAGCTCCGTAGATTCCCAGCAGGAGATAGGCAAAGGCCGGTACGTAAAAGCTGTTAATAAGTCTCAGGGCGGCGGATTCCGCGGCAGCCTTGTACATGCCCATGGGGCTGAGCTTTGCGGTGACTCTCAGGGTAAAGCGTCCCAGAATTTCCCGGGCCTGATGTTTCCGGTCGCTGTTAATATTCCGGGCTACTGCCTTTGCCATGGCCCGCTCCGGCCGGGATTCAAGAACTAAAAGAAGCAGGAAGAACTCGGTCAGGCTCTGGGCTAATTCCACACCGTCCAGAATTTCCCGAAAAGCGATGATAAAGGCGAAGATCGGCGTCATGATCACCAGGGGCAGCATTACCCCCGCCAGCTTCTGCTGCGCCGCGCTGCTGCCGGGACGGTTTACTCGCCGTCCCAGAGCGGCTATGCCGGGCACCAGCTTATTCAGTCTCACAAAAAACGGAAACGGAATAAACCATTCCGTCAGGAGCGCCAGAAACAGGAGTCCGGTTCTGCTGTCCAGGGGGAGCGGGGTGATTTCCGTGCCCAGAATTTCGGTAATCATAGACTGAGCCCTTTCTCAAGGATCTTAAACAGCACCTCCTGAGAGTTTCGGGCTGCCAGGGGGAGCATTTCGTTAAAGGTGATGTCGGCTTCTCCGTTGGCCTTGTCGGAAATGGATCTGATGACCAGGAAGGGCTTCTGGAATTCCGCAGCCACCTGAGCAATGGCGGCTCCCTCCATTTCAGTAGCCCAGGCAGCGGGGAATTTTTCATCGATGGCCTTGCGGGCGTCATTGCCGGCAATGAACTGATCCCCGCTGATGATAAGGCCGGAGTAAACGGAAAACCCGTACTTGGCGGCCACCTCCGCAGCGGCGGCCATGGCGCTGTCCGTAATTTTCTTTTCCGCCGGAATGATCTGGGGAAAGCCCGGAACCTGTCCCGG
>NZ_JBGVBR010000441.1:0-4486 GCF_045225735.1 Succinimonas sp.
GGGGCGCCATATCTTTTATTCCCTCCTGTGCAAGTGCGAGCTTTTTACCGCGAGATTTCAGGCGCCGCTCTTTACCGGCATTTTTGCGGTGGAGCGTCCGGTTCCCCCGGCGGCAGCGCCTCTTCATGAACCAGCCCCGGATGCCGGCCCGTAACCTTGCTGCCAAAACCATGCATCATTTCAAAGCTTATTTCAGAGCAAGATGAACAACATGAATTTGGCATTTTTTTTCAGGAATCGTTATCATACGAAGCTCGGGAGCCAATCATCTTTCAGGCTCAGGCCGTTTTTTCGGAAATAAGTTGCATTAAGCCGCACCGCCAGGCGGAAGGGGCGTCCCTTCCGCCCTATGTGGTTAGTGCCTGATTCTAAGGAAAATGAGAGTCAATCAAAGGAAAGCAAATGAACGACAGTGATATTTCATGGCTTTTGCGAGCCTTTGCCAACTACTATTGGTCAGTGCCGGTATCTCTGGCGCGGAAAACCATTACGGAGTGGCATCCCGACGTCTCCCCGGAGCAACTTGACAGGGTTATTGAGGCCGAGACGAATCGCGAGTGGCCGGAATTGGTTTTGGTAACCGAGGGCGTTCCGGAACCGGAGCTGGCTCTGGGCTCTATGTTTGAATCCTATGACTGGGGATATGGCGGGTATCGGCATCATCGCAAGGATCTTCCATATGCCATTCGTTCAGAAGAAGAGATTTTGAAGGGCGATCGGGAGCATGTCCGGTACGATATTCCGGAAGCGCAGGCGCTTTACGATTATGTGTATACGGAACTGGAGCTTAACGACGAATGGACCCGCGATGTGCTTTTCAACGTAATGTTTCATCAGGAGGAGTCATTCATGACACAGGAATCCTGGATGAACTATATCGTTGAATACCCGGACATTAAGACCGGGCTTTTCAGCTCTTTGGATCAGGTCAGGCGCTTCCGGGATCTGGGGAACCAGATGTATCTCCATTATCCTAATCCGTATCTGAGAGGCTGGAAACCCGCGGAGCTTGAAAATCCGCCCTTGATTCCTGATGATATCCCGGACAGCGAAGCCGATATTCCGGCGATGCGGAAGACATCCGGAGGTTTCTCCTATGATCATTACAGGTACCGATCCGCATTTGAAGAGATTGTGAGAATAGACAGGATAAAGGGAGCTAATGCAGCTTTCGATATGCGGCAGGCAAAGACTGAAGCAGAGCGGAAGACCGCTAAGGCGCCCGTAACAAACGGTTCGGATACTGACAGCAGTCAGGATTTGAACACTCAGGGTAAATCCGGCAATGATAAAAGCGGGAAGATAAGAAAAGGGAAGCTTATGGAAGACTCCGATATTGAAATCCTGATCCAGTTCTTTGCCAACTACTACTGGTCGGTTCCCCTTTCTCTGGCGCGGGAAACCATTATGGGCTGGCATCCTGAAATCACTCCGGAGCAATTTGAAGGAGCTCTTAAAAACGTCATCGGAATTCCTCCCCGGGCGAAGGCCGTTTTGGTGACCGAGGGCTTTTCAGAGCCGGTTCTGGCATCGCGGGTATTGTTTGAAATGGGGGATGAACATCAGTATTTTCTGGACTGCCGGGAGGAGAATCTGCCTTTTGCCAGCCGTTCCGAAGAGGAGATTCTGAAAGGCGGCAATTTATACAGCATCAGACTGGACATCCGGGAGGCGCAGGATCTTTTTTTATTTGCGCAAAATGAACTGGGGCTTATCAGTAGATGGGCCAATGACGCGGTTTTTATCACCAGACACACTAAGGACGAATTATTCCGGAGTCAGAAGTCCTGGGTGCTCGATGTTCTTAAAAACCACGACTTTATCGCATCCGGATTAAGGTCACTGGATCAGGTCAGGCGCTTCCGGGATCTGGGAAACAGGATGTACCGGGCGCTTCCGAACCCTTATCTTAAGGGCTGGAAGCCGGCGGAGCTTGACAATCCCCCGCAGTTTTATGATGATTCTCCGGAAGACGAAGCCGAGATTACCGATATCCTGAGGAAAAACGGTTCTTTTTCTGTTTCTCCCCCAGATATTGCTCAGGACAGGGCCGATCTTGACATGATTCAAAGGTATTGCGAGGAATTTGTCAGGAAGAAGGAAGAAGAAATCAGACTGAAGAAAAAGACAGCCGGCATCCCGAAAAAGCCTGATTTCGGCCGAAAGGTCGGCAGAAACGAACCCTGTCCCTGCGGCAGCGGAAAGAAATACAAGAAGTGCTGCGGGAGATAGGGACTTCCCGGGGCGTCCGGCGCGCGGGAACAGGCAACATTTGGCAAACCATCATCATGATTAAATGTTAAGAGGAAGATATGGAAGATGAAGAAATAGATATGGAAGATATAGAAGCTATGGAAGAAATGGAGGATCTGGAGGATATTGGAGAGCTTATTCCGGCGTTTGCAAACTACTACCGTTCGGTGCCGGTATCATTTGTGCGAAATACCATTTTGGACTGGTATCCCGACATAACCGCGAAGCAGTTTGACTCGGTGCTTGAGAGTGTGGCCGGCGAACCTCCCGATGCGGATATCGTTGTGGTAACCAAAAATGTTAAGGAGCCGCAGCTGGTAAAATGGAGCTTTTTTGCCGAAGATGACAGCAGTTATGCGCGTTTTCTGAAACACAGGAAGGATCTTCCCTTTGCCATCCGTTCAGAGGAAGAGATTCTTGATGGAGACAATGACGACGGTATCAGGTATGACATCTCGGAGACGCAGGCTCTTTATTATTTTGCCCACAAAGAGCTGGGACTTGACTGCGAGGAGGCCTGGGATATGGTTTCGGATACCATGAGTTCTCAGGAGAGAGCTTTGTGGTTTAATGAAAGCTGGGTGATTGATTTTATTAAAAGCAGCGCCTTTAAGGGGACGCTGCGATTCAAGGCACCAGAACAGTTCAGGCGCTTCCGGGATCTGGGAAACAATATGTACCGTAACCTTCCAAATCCGTATTTGAGAGGCTGGAAGCCAGCTGAGTTTGAGAATCCTCCGGCACTGCCTGATGATTTTCCGAAAACCAAAGCCGATATGATAAGAATTATGAGGGAAGTTCTCGGCAAATTAGAGATCTATAACGGGGGGGAGAAAATTGATACATCGCAAATGTCTGATGAAACCTTTTACAGGTTGCTGGGAGACCTAAACAGAATTCCTAATCTGACAGCGCGCTTCAAGTAAAACGAAACGATCAGCAGAAACGAACCCTGCCCCTGCGGCAGGAAATACAAGATGCGCTGCGGGAGACAGGGATTTCCCGGGCCGTCCGGTGTATGGGAGACAGGCAGCATTTGGAAAAACAGCATGGCTGAATGCAGAGGAAGAAGATGGAAGACAGCGAAATTAAGAAACTCATAACAGCTTTCACGCACTACTATTGCGCAGTGCCGGTATCATTTGTGCGAAATACCGTTATAGGCTGGCACCCCGAAGTAACTCCTGAGCAGTTTGACCGTGTCCTTAAAAACACGGCCGGAGATTCCGGGAAAGCGAATGTCGTTCTGGTAACCAGGGACGTTAAGGAGCCGCAGCTGGTGCAACGGGCCTTTTATGAGTTCGACGGCGTTTACGAGCGTTTTCAGAAGATCCGGAAGGATCTTCCTTTTGCCATTCGTTCCGAGGAAGAAATTCTGAAAGCAATCACCGAAGCTCTTGTCAGGCCAGATCTCCCGGAAACGCAGGCTCTTTTTTCTTTTGCGCAAACTGAGATGGGGCTTGACAGTGTTAAGGCCTGGACTGTGGTTTTTGATGCCATCAGCTCTCAGAGGGAATCATTATGGACAAATGAAAGCTGGGTGGTCGGTTTTATTAAACGCGCTGCCCCTAGGGGGACAATGAAACTCAGTACACAAGAGATGTTTGAGCGTTTCCGGGATTTGGGGAATAACATGTACCGTAATTTTCCAAACATATATCTGAGGGGATGGAAGCCCTCCGAGTTTGAGAATTCTCCCTCATTGCCGGATGATTTGCCGAAAACTAATGCTGAAGTGATGAAGATTGTGAGAGAAATATGCAATGACTTGGACTTTTATAAGAACGGCAAGAAAATTGACATATCGCAAATGTCTGACGATGCCTTTTACGGGGCTCTCTTAGAGTCTGCCAAGTCTCATAATCTGTCAGCAAGCTTCAAGAAAAATGTCACCACGGACCGAAATTCCGGCAGAAAGATCGGCAGAAACGAACCCTGTCCCTGCGGCAGCGGCAAGAAATACAAGAAGTGCTGCGGAAGATAGGGCCAGTTCAGGATGGCGGGCATATGGCAGCCCCGGATATTACGGAGATGCAAAAGCCTGATCGCAGCCGGAGTCTCCCTTGTTAAACCGCCCGGCGTCATATAGGTGAGAGCCCCTTCTGACAAAGAAACGATAAACATTCAGAGAGAAGAATACGGAGAAAAAGAGATGGAAGACAGCGATATCAAAAAACTTTTAATCGCCTTTGCCAATTATTACCGGTCGGTGCCGGTGTCTATGGTTCGGGAA
>NZ_JBGVBR010000442.1:0-2835 GCF_045225735.1 Succinimonas sp.
GTCCGCAAGACTGTAAGAGGCCTTGCCGCCGTTGTTGCCAATACCGCTGATTCCTGGGAAGCCGAAGCCTGCCGTATCCAGGCCAGAAACGTGGCCGCAGGTTTTCTTCCCGTTAAGCCGGCCCGTCCGCCTCTTTCCTTTGAGCGTTCCTTTTTCGAGGACAAGCCCTATCCCGAAAAGGTAACCGCCCCCCTGGAGGAACGTCTGGCAGCTCTTCCTCCTGAAAAGATGAACATCCGGGAAGCCGTTGCCGATTTTTCCGCCAGAACCGGCCGCAAGCCCGCTGACGCGGATGAAGTCAGAAAGATCGGCAGGGAAGCAGGAGTCCATGAATACAACTATTACGGCTTATACCGCGATTTTGAACACGAGGGCTACCTGTCAATCGTTAAGAACGGCAGATCCGTTATTTAATTTTTTCCCGCCCCGGAGCAGGGGCGGCTTATAAGACCGAGGAAAGAAAAATGTGCCAGGAAATTCAGGATATGGCCAGCGAGGCCCAGAGCCGCCAGTACCGTGAAATGATTGAAAAGGATAACGGCATCCTTACCTTTAACCCGTCAGATCCCCGCTATGAGAGCGTTCAGAGGTGGATGACACGGAACGGCATCGGCTTTACCCCGCTGGGGACTCATTTTCTCTACAATACTCAGGTGAAGGCTCTGGCGGTAACCATGCCGCTCCCCGAAGCTGCCTGATTCAGCTGATGATGAAAAGCGATCCGGAATCTCCGGATGCTGAAAGATTAATCCGAAACGCCGGCATTTCCGCCGGCTTTTTTGTGGGAAAGCATTTTATAGAGAGACAGGGATTCGTCCTCGTCCAGACCCAGAAATCCCGCAATTCTTCTGAACTCCGTAAGAAATACCGGACGTTCCCCCTTGAGCTTCGCATAGAGGGATCGCCTCTCGATCCCCGCGGCTTCGCAAAGATCATTAAGAGTTTTTCCCTGGCGTGAAAGCATGAGATTGACATAGCAGAGAGCTTCGTCTCTGCCATGCTGTTTGCGGACGGTCATTTTAGGATCTGACAAGGCTAGAACTGGATGCAGGTGGTGGAATAGCACTGGGACGGGAGATCGATGAGGGTTTCTCCGCCTCTGGTGTTGATAACGCTGACGTTGCTGATCTTCATGTTATCGCAGACAAAGCCGTAGCGGGCCAGCTCCGCCGTGCTGAAAAGAAGCGGGGAATTCCGGTGTCCGGTGCGGTGTCTGGGCTCGGGCAGAAGCCCCTTCTTGACCATTCTCAAAACGGTGCTCCGGGAGCCCCTGATCAGATCCTGAACTTCAACAATGGTTAAATACTGGGAACGCAGCGTCAGACCTGCCTCGTCAATTCTGGTCAGCGTCTGATCAAGTCCCATTTGCATCGCCATATCGATTGCCATAACCTGTCTCCTCTGAACTTGCATATTAAAATGATATTCACTATCCGGAAGTTTGACAATGCATTTTCATGGTTTTTGTCATGAAAAACGCATTTTTGTATAACAAAACAACGTAATTTTGTAACACTTTACCGCAAAATTACCATGATTTTTATAACGGTGTTACTCTTATCGTTTGTTTTGAGTGTTATAAGCGTTATAAAAGGTCATTCATCCCCCAGGTCTTCCCGGATCTCCCGGAAAACCCTGATGCACTCGTCCAGAGCCTCCCTAATCTGCCTTTCATGACGGCTGTTAAGCTCCGCCGTCTTGTCCGCGATTGCCAGGCGGCATTCCTCCGGCAGCAGTTCCGGGGTGATCCCTTTGGCGGGCCGGAAAACATACCTCCCGTCCAGCAGGGCCAGCAGGCTCCGCTGGTAGATATCTATCATTCCTCCTTCGGAGGTGATGTTGTTAACGCGGCCGAGGCCCTTTATGCTTTTATGGGTATTCAGCTCTATGCGGCCCAGGAAGGTGCGGATCCCGGATTCGGAAAGGTTCACGTTGTAGGTGTCATTCCTCTTGAAGGATATTTTTGTGCTCATAACACCCTCTTATAACGACAATCGCTCTGACTTATAACACTTAGTTATATTGTGTTATATCACAGTCTTAATTATTGCACAATTTTGTATATTACGGTGTTATAAGAGTTATGTTCTGAATCAATCCGTTTTGGAACAAAGAGGGAAGGATGACCGGCTGCCGGACGGGGGAATCATCCGGAAAAAAGCCGGCATCTTCCGGTTATGACTTCCCGTATCCCGCTCCCGTTCCTCCGGAAAAATCAAAATAGTGATGCCGATCAAGCCAGGGTTTTAAATTTGTGCTAAAATGGCCGGCGAAGTGTAGGTAACTTCGTTAAAAACTCCGCCTCTTATATATCCCCGCGATCCCGTATCGCATTCCAGACAGTTTAGCTGTACCCTCCTTATCCGGCCCTCCGGCCTCATAAGCAATCACCCGTGCCATAAAGGCTCCTTCAGTTTTTATCAATTCCGGTTTTCCGGCTTTTCGCATTTTTCGCAATCATTCCCAAACAGTACGCATCCGAAAACATTACCCGGCCTGTTTTCGGATTCGCCCCGGGCGGATCCTGCCATTTCCGGCAGTAAGGCCCAGCTTTCGTTTTTTGAGGGCTGGATGTTTTGTTTATGTTTTAGGAGTGTTTTGTCATGAACATTTACGATGACAGGACTTACGAAAAATTAGCAAAGGAAGGCGGCCCTCTTCCAGTCGAAATCGACGATCACAAAGGCTATCAGGAGGTGGAGCGGCGTTTATCAGCTCTCCGCCTCCCTCGGAGTGTTTCCATAAAAGCGGATTCACCGGTTAAGGTTTATTACCTTTTCCAGGTGAAACCCCGCCCGGAAGCCCTCTGGGAAATGGCCGCCTAATTCTTTCTTT
>NZ_JBGVBR010000443.1:0-2598 GCF_045225735.1 Succinimonas sp.
TGAACACCATTCAGGATGACCTCAGCCGGTTCACTCATAAGCTGGCCACCCTGCCCATGGAGGATCTGGCCAACAACGTGAACCAGCTTCTGAAGAACTTCCAGAATACCGCTCTGGAAATCAACGCCCTCACCAGCAATATCAATGCCATTGCGGACAAGCTTCATAAGGAAAACATCTCCCATGAGATGCTGTCCACCCTGAAGGAGGTGCAGAGCATTCTGGCTTCGTATAACAGCGATTCCGCCCTGTACCGGGATCTCTCCCAGGCGGTGAAGGAACTTAACAGCACCCTCAAGGGAGTTAAGCCCGTAGTCAGCAAGGTAAATGAAAAGACCAACTCCCTGGTATTCTCTTACGATCGCCAGGATCCCGTTCCCGCCGGGAAAAAAGAGAAGAAGGAGAACAAAAAGAAATGAGCTTCCCAGTAATCAAATCTTTCGCCGCTATGGCCCGTCCGGCTGTTAAATTCGCCGCAGCACTGACGCTGGCGTGTCTGGCCGGATGCTCCGCAAGCTCCGACAGCATTTATCACTACTATGATCTGGACGGCTTCACCAAGCAGGTTCAGGACACCGGCTCCGGAAATCCGGTGCGGGTTAACGACGTCAAGCTGCCGGATTATCTGGACACCCAGTCCATCCTGTTCCAGACCGGGCCCAACGAGGTAACCCAGACCAACCGCAACAAATGGATCGCCAATCTGGGCAGCATCCTGACAAATTCGCTGGTGCTCCGGCTCCGGAAGAACCTGCCCCAGTACAGCTTCGGCGAAAACATCTGCAGCCAGGGCCGGGACGACTGTCCGGCGCTGGATATGAACATCCGGGACTTCCGGGGCATTTACGACGGCACTGTGCATACGGAGTTTGACTGGCAGATCATGAAGGGCCGGGATCTCATCTGCCACGGCAGCATCTCCCGTTCCGAAAACCAGGACGGCGACGGCTACGACAGTCTGGTGGAGGCTCTCAACAAGGCCTGGAAGTCATCTCTGGACGATCTCTCCGGTAACATCGATACCTGTCTCACCCGCCTGGCTCAGGAAACCAAGCAGAAATAAGACCCTGGGGCGGGCGGACTCAAACCCGCCCTTGTCCCGGGGACAGCCCCGGGACTTGAATTAATCACACGGATTAGGATTCTGAGCATCCTGGTCTCATTACGGGGGCTTTCGCAGCCTCCCCGGTCAAACCGCCTTGAAACACGATCCCTCAAAATAAACAAAAGTATTCTGATGAGCTCTCTTAACACCGCTCAGTGATAATCAGAATCCCTTGTTATCTGCCATTTTTCCTGCGGTGTCAGAACATCCCAAAATACTGCTTGTCAGCCTTCTTTTTGCGGTTATAACATAGTCTGGCAAAGAAGATAAAAACAGGCAGGAACCAGAGAAAAAGATGGGAGGCGAGGAATAAGATGGGCAGAATCGATCGCAGCGAAGGCAATCTTTTTCCCTGGCCCAAAGGGGCATATGTCCGCAATAAACGCTATCTGTACATTAACGTCGGAAACAAATATGTCTCTCCTTCTGAAAAGCAGGACAAGGGCTCGCGGGGTTATACCGGGCATGACAGTCTCTGCATTGGAGTTTTGCAGGATCCGGAACATCCGGAAACCAGAAAGTTCTATGCCAACAGGAATTATCTCTTAAGGCAATGCCCCGCTGAATTGCCGGATCCGCCGAAGTTTGCAGGAAGCATTTCTGTCGGTCTCACTGCATGGATCCGAGAAGCGGCCAGCACGTCAGGACTGGCCGATGCTCTCGCAAAAGCCTTCGGGGAAGATGACACCCGGCTGATTATGGACATGGCAGCGTATATGCTCTCAAGAGGAAGTGCGGTTATGCAGCGCTTCCCGGCCTGGGCCCGGGATCATGAATTGTTTTCAGAAGACATTCCGGATGAGTCCTCTCTCGGTCTTTTTCTGAAAAGTCATCTCACGTTCCCTAAAATTAAAAAGTTCCTGGATTGCTGGTGTCTTCGCAATATCGGGAACGGCAGGATTTTTCTTTGTTATGATTCCGTCAATGCAAACTGTCCGGCGGAAGGCGTGTTCATTGCGCCGGAAGAACCTGCCGAAGACAATTGGGACAATGCCGCCAGATATGACTCCGCGCTTAACCAGGTTAATGCCGATTATGCGGTGCGGCAGTCAGACGGGCTTCCGTTAACGTATCTGCGCTCTCCGGGTTCCGGAAATGGCATTGATCCCGCTTCGGAGATCCTCAGGTTCATCGCGAAAATTAAGCAGCTGTCCAAAACAGACGGGGTCAAAAAAGACGTGAAGCTTTGTCTGCTCTGCGACTGCGGGTATCTGTCAGAAAACAATCTGAAGGAGCTGGACAGCGTGGGCCTGGAATACATTATCATGCTAAGGCCCTCATTCAGGAAATATAACGAGCTTGCCGATGCGGTGATCGCCAAAATCAGAAGCTATAAAAACGAGCTCCGGAACTCTGATTATGAAGACGAAGATGATGACGAGAGATACGGTCTGACCGCGGATTCAGAGCTTTATGATAACGGCCCCGCCTGCAAGGCTCACATTATCTGGAGCGCTCGCAGGTACAGCGCTAAACGTAAAAGGGTTGCGGCC
>NZ_JBGVBR010000444.1:0-12161 GCF_045225735.1 Succinimonas sp.
CGGGCGCAGACCTTATCGCCGGCCTGGCGAATAACGTAATGCCCCGGAAACGCATTCTGACTCTGGCCGCCGCCGTCCTTTTTATAACCGGGACTCCGGCCGGCACTGTCCCGGCTGCCGCAGACGATGCCGCTGTCCCTGACAATGCCATGCCCGAGACAGCCAACCCCGGCACCGCTGTACCCGCTGACTTAAACAGCGCAGCCGCTCCTGAAGCCGGGGCCGGTGATAAAGCCGCTCCCTCAAAGGCAAAGAAAGGCGGCATTCGGCTCTCCGCTGATGCCGGGGACTTTGTGCTCCTGAGCGAGGCGGTGCCGGATGCCATTCTGGAAATCAGATACTATTCCACCTACAATTTCGTGGGTGCCAGAGTGGACGGCTATGAGGAACCGGTGGCGCTCCTGACAAAGGAGGCCGCCGCCGCTCTTAAAAAGGTCAGCGATGATCTGGTAACCCAAGGCTATCGTCTCAAAATCTTCGATGCCTACAGACCGCAGATGGCGGTGGATCATTTTGTGAGATGGGCGCACGACAAGGATGACGCGGCCATGAAGCCGTATTTTTATCCCGAGCTTCCGAAGGATTCGCTGTTTTCTCAGGGCTATATTGCCAGACATTCCGGACACAGCCGGGGCAGCACCGTTGACCTTACTCTTTTCGATATGAAAACCGAAAAGGAGGCGGACATGGGCGGCGCCTTTGACTATTTCGGCAAGCTCAGCCATTCGGACTACACGCATATCAAAAAATCTCAGTATGACAACCGCATGATTCTCCGGAATGCCATGATGAAGCGCGGGTTTAAGCCCATTTCCAGGGAGTGGTGGCATTTCACCCTGAAGGATGAACCGTACCCCGATACCTACTTCACCTTCCCGGTGGCGGTTAAATCGGTTAACGCCGGAGCCTGCGCCGGAAAATAATCCCGGCCGGGCGGACAGGGGGGGGATATTTCTCCGCCTCCGGCGCCGCATTCGGTTATTGTTTTCCGATCCTGTCCTTTTTCTGCCGCCGGCCCTTTATCGCTCCCTTTGCCGCGCTGTTTCCAGCCCTGACCTTCAGGGCAAATTTTCAAGCGGATTCAATAAAAAACATCTCGCTCCGGGGGTTTTCTTGACTATTAAGAAAAGGGCTTCCTATAATCCTTTGATGCGGGATTTTAAAGATTTTTATGCCCGGCCTCTTTTAACCGGCAAAGGCGGGACTGTGCGGGGGAGCTTCCATGGATACGAACAGTGTCAATTTCCTCAGAAGATTTGAGAAGGACAAATATCTCAGCGTCGGAGATCACGGGTACAACGTCAGGGGGATGGAAGCCCGTCTTCTGAAGGGAATCGGCGAGATCCTCCTTAAAAACGAGCCCGAGTCCGTTAAGCTGCATTTCAGTCAGCTTTTTGCCGCGCAGCAGGAGGATGCGGCCAATTCCTGCATCACCGTCTTCATTCCCGATGCCGTTACCGACATCAAATCCGTGATGGCCATGTCCGCGCTCCCCGCTGACAAGCAGGAGGAGGTCAAGAGACAGATTGCCTATGATTTTGCCTACCTGTCCTCCAAAGCGCGGGTAATCCTCGAGAAGAGAAACCCCAAGCCGGATCTTCGGCGTTTCTGCTGCTTCTTTTATAATCCGGAATTTGCCGGCGGGCTGGGCGCCTTTCTGCATCTCCCGGATTCTGATGACAATATCTTTATCGTTAACGGCAACATCCCGGTAGCGGCCTTGTACGGCTACCGGCTTAATCCCTTTCGGAGCATCGGCGGAGTTATTCCTCCCGGAGAACAGCCGGATGCGGAAGCCGCTGAACAAGACGCCGATCAGGACTGGAGATACCATCACCCTCTGGAGCAGTTTGTCACCGGAAATGATGACGAAGCCTATAAGTCCTGCGGCTATGACTGGAGCGACCGGGTTACTCCGGAGGATCTGGTAAAGCCCCGGGATACCGCCGACGCTGCCGCCGGCTCTGACGACAAGGCTGCTTCGGACACTGCCATCCCCGATGCCGCAGATCCGGAGCCCGCAAAGGAGGCGGCCCCGGAGGAGGCGGATTTTGCGAAATATGATCCGGGGGCTAACGGGTTACAGGAAGAGACTCCCCCTGAGAATGACGCGGACAAGAATCCCCCGCCGGAGGATACCGTGGTCTTTAACGATACCTTTAATGACACTCTTAACAGCGCCTCCGATACAGAAACAGCCGAGAAGAGCGACACCGGACTCCCGCCCTTTGTGAAATGGCTGGTTATCGTGGTGCTTATCGCTCTCGCCATTATTATCCTGATTGCGCTCCTGTGGCTGTTTATGAATCCCGGGAAGCCCTTGTCAGCCATGCTCCCCTGGCATCGCGAGATCCCGGTGGTGACGGAGACCAGAGGCTCCGGAGACACGGAGATCCCGGTCATTTCCGGCGGCGGGAACGAGGATGGCGTTATTGTTGACACCGGTGAGGTCGTTTCCGGCAAGGTGATATCCGGAGAGGTTACGGGCTCCGGAGAGGGCGCGAGCTCCGGATCTGCCGGATCTCCTGACGGGGATCCGGGTTCCCCGGACTCTCCGGCCTCCGGAACCGCAGCACCGGAAACAGATCCTTTCTCTTCCGATCCCGGGAGCGATCCCGCCCTCTACAATGCGGAGTTTGACAGTACCGGCAGCGGCGCGGGAGAGGGGGATAACGGCTCCCTCGCCCCCAATATCGGAAGTGACGGTGACCTTCTGAAGCCGGAATCCGGCAGCTCCTCAGATTTCAATGAGACTGCTTCCGGCAGCGAGACCTCTGGAACGGAAAGCGGTTCCGGATCTCCGGAAGGGCAGTCCGCCGCTGCCATGCCGCCCGACGGCGGAGCTTACCTTAAGATCTCCTACCGGGATCTGGGGGCGGAGCCAAACGGCGACAGAAGAGTGGGCTATACCGTTACCGACGAAAAGAACAGCGTCCGCTGCTCCCTCCGGGGCAAATTGTCCAAATGGGAGCAGGGCCGGGTGTTCTTCATTGACAAGAACGCCCGCATCGGAAATGGCTGCGATCCCGCGGACTTCCCCCGGGAAATGATCTGCCACGATTCCGACGGTCAGTTCTGCCGGGTGGTGCCCCAGGAGGGAGCCCGCAAGGGTTATATTCAGTACGTTAAGTTGTCAGAGGAAAAGCCATGATACCTGATTCCCCCAAGTTTGCTGAAAACGACAAGCTGGTTTTATTCCAGAATACCGGTGTGCAGTTTCTGGATCTGGACATCGATCTTTCTGACAGCGATGCCCGGGATGCTCTGGAGACCTTCCAGCTGTCCCCGGAGATGCACCTTCTGAGATCCCCCCGGGAGCTTAACGAGGATGACAGCATTCTCTCCAAGGATCGCGGCCGTATCAGGGATCTGGTCACCGGAGCTTCGCTGCCGCAGGGAAATTTTGAGAAAATACATCTGGATGAGGTTTTCGGGATCTTTGAAGAAAAGTGGGTGCCGCTCCCTTACTTTATGGATAAATCCTGCGCTCCTCTGAACTGGTGCCGGGGCTATCTTAAAAAGCGGGAGGAGCATAAGTACCGTCTGGTGCTGGCCTTTGACACCGCCACGAGCTCCGGAGATCAGTCCGGCCGCGGTTCCGAGAAGCACTACCTCAGCGATTCTGCCGTGGCCAGCGGACTTTCCTACAGCCTCTGCTCCCGCTTTGACCGGCTCTTCGGCTTCCTGGACGAGGGCTTTCTGAAATCTCTCCTAATCGGCTACTGGAAGGATTATATGAAAAGGGCCGAACGCTCTCCCGCCAAAATCGAAACCGGCCTGACCTCCGGCATCTGGCGGGGCTGCTATCAGGCCCTGATTTACACCCTTCTGGATAAATCCGTCACCGGAAGCCCCCAGATGAACGGCCGCCGCTTTACCGGCTGCCCCGCTGTGCTGGTGAAGCCCTTTAAGAGGTTCGGGGATGCCGCCATTGATGTCACCATGGTGCTGGATATCGGAAACTCCCGGGTCTGCGGTCTCCTCCTGGAGGGCCGGGAAAGCCTTAAAAGCTCCCGCTCGGTGGAGCTCCGGGATCTGTCCCGGCCGGAGCATGTTTACCGGAATGCGTTTTCCAGCAACGTGGAATTCGCCTCCCCGTCCTTTACCCTGAAAATGGCCGAGCTCGGGTATACGAATTTTCAGTGGCATTCCCTGGTGCGCGCCGGGGACGAGGCCCTGCATCTTTCCTGGATGCTGTCGGGAAACGAATCCCGTTCGGGCATGTCCAGCCCCAAGAGATACCTCTGGGACGAGGAACGGGCCCGCTTTGCCTGGCAGTGCAATCCCCATACGGATTCCTCGGGAAAGCCCAGCCTTTTGGATTCCCGCATCGCCAATCTGGTAAACGGAGCCGGAGTGCCCCTGTTCCGGGAGCCGGATTCCTATGCCGCCATGGATGCCAGCTTCAGCAGAAGCTCTCTTATGATGCTGCTTCTTATGGAGATAATTGCCCAGGCCGAGCAGCAGATAAACAGCATCTCCTTCCGCTGGAACGGCCAGCAGCGGGATACCCCCAGAGTGCTCCGCAATATTATTCTCACGGTGCCCCCGGGGATGCCCCTGGAGGAGGTGGGGATTTTTCGGAAGCATCTTACGGATGCCGTGGCGGTGTACTGGCGGGCCATGAAGTGGGATCTTACCCCGGCCCATGAGAAGCCGGACTTTTCCTCCCAGGCGGTATGGCCTCCTTATCCCGGCTGCGAAATCAAGTGGGACGAGGCCTTCTGCAGCCAGGCGGTCTTCCTGTACAAGGAGGTCACCAGCAAGTATTCCGGACACTGGGAGGACTTCTGGCGGGTTAACAGCCTGGAGGCCGTGCGGAATCCGGATTCCCCGGATCGCCGCATCACCATTGCCACCGTGGATATCGGCGGCGGCACCACGGACTTTGTTATCAATGATTACCGTTACGGACAGGGGGGCGGCATCATTCCCGAGCAGCGCTTCCATGAGAGCTTCAAGGTGGCCGGAGACGACTTGCTTCTGGATATTATTCAGACCTATGTCATCCCCTCGATTCGCAGCTATCTCGTTAAAAGACTGGGGTTTTCCGAAAGCTTTGCGGATGACTACATCGCGGAACGTCTGGGTTCGGAGCCGCATGACAATTCCGTGCAGCACTCCACCAGCAGAAAGCAGCTGACATTGCAGGTACTTTATCCCATTGCGGTGGCCATTATTAACTCCTATCAGAACTACGGCGCCGAGAATTACCGGGATCTGGACGGCCGCACCTTTGCCCAGATCCTGAAGGAGTCCGGCCGGGATCTCGCCTCTGACCGCACCTTTGCCCGGGTGGAGGCGTTCTTTTCCGACGAGCTCCGGCTTAAGAAGGACTCCCGGAGCATCTCCATTCTGGACGTGGTACTGAACATGGACATTCATCTCCTCCATGAACGCCTGGCCACCTGTCAGAGCCGCTACGATATCTGCAGCAAGGCCATTTCCTTCATTGCCGAGGTGATAAACCAGTACCGCTGTGACATCGTGCTCCTGTCGGGCCGGCCCTCCACGCTCCCCGGCATTATTTCCGCCTTCCGCAACAAGGTGGATCTGGCCCCGTCCCGCATTCTTCAGATGTCCTCCGTGCGGGTGGGGGACTGGTATCCCTTTGCCAGCGGCGGCCGGATCCGGGATCCCAAGACCGCTGTGGCGGTGGGGGCCATGATCGCCTACCTGTGCGAGATCTCCCAGATCGAGAACTTTTATCTCAAGGTGGGATCCTGCAAGCTGCGCTCCAATATTCACTACATCGGAGCTCTGGATGCCTCCGGAAGGATACTGAATACCTCCCTGTTCTATTCCGGGGTCAATCTGGAGGAGAACAGCTCCTATAAGTTTGAGGGCTCCTTCCGGGTGAGCGGCCGCATGACCATCGGCAGCCGTCCGGTGAGAATCGAGCGCTGGCCGGCCACGCCGCTTTACAAGCTGACCCTGAGCGAGGATCTTTCCCGCAGCATTGCCAGCATTAACGAATCCTATATCGAGCTCTGTCTGGATCGGGCCGAAAGCGAGAGCGAGGATGCAGGACGCTGGGAGCAGGATCGGCTGGTGCTGAAGGATGTTTCCCGGGTGCGGGGCGTGAGCGGCGGCAACCGGGACAGCATTGAGGTCATTACCGAAGGGGAGAACGCCAATGTGTTCCTGAAGCTCTGCACCCTCCCGGACAGCAAGCTGGGGGAGAATGACTACTGGCTGGATAATGGCGTGGTGTGCCGGAGATAGCAGGAGAAGGAAGGATTATGAGCAGCGAAGAATTAGCAGACCTGTCCCGTCTCTGGGAAAGAACCGAGAAGAATTCCCAGAGTGCCATTAAGTGGATCAACGATGCCGCCAGGGTGAGTCCGGCGGTGGCCTCCGGGCAGAACCGCCATCTGGCTTCCCTTTATGATGCCATCTATCAGGCCTCGGTGATGCGGCGCACCGCCCGCAACAAGCCGGGGATCGGTCTTTTCGGGGAGTCTCAGGCCGGCAAGTCCTATCTGGTATCGGCCATGGCCTCCAATGACGAGCACCGGCTGATTACCAGACTGGGCCGGGAGACCTATGACTTTGTCCAGAAAATCAATCCTCAGGGCAGCGGCAAGGAATCCACCGGTCTTGTTACCCGCTTTACCATGTACGGCGAACGGGACGAGGATGCGGATCCCGATTATCCGGTGCGGCTGACCTTTCTGGCGGAGTGCGAGATCGTAAAGATTCTGGTTAATTCCTACTATTCGGATTTTCCGGATACGGCCACCGGCATCGGCGATATCCGGCAGCTTTCCCGGCAGGCGCTGGAGGATCTGGGCCGCATCCCCGCGGATAAGACCGCGCGCCGCATTCCCGAAAACGAAATTACCTCCCTTGAGAAGTATATCGAAGCCCGCCACGGCGTTCTTAACACATCTCTGGGCGAAGCATTCTGGACGCTGGGCCGGGAACGGATCGTTTACCTCAATACGGCGGAACGGGCCCGGTACTATTCCGTGCTCTGGGGCGGCAATAACCGCTTCCGGGAGCTCTTTCTCCGGCTGGCCGGCACTCTGGAACACCTGGATCATCTGGAAACCGTCATGGCTCCCATAAGGGCGGTGGTGGTAGCCCGGGATTCCATCTCCCTTATCAACGTGGATGCCCTGAAGAAGCTGGAGTCTCCGGATGACAGCGAGGTGTTTGTGAAGACCATGAGCGGGGTGAAGCAGATCCGCCTGAGCGAGCTGGCTGCTCTTACGGCGGAGATCCGGATTCCCGTGGAGAATCCGAAATTCGACATTATCAAGAACAATGACGTCCTGGACTTTCCGGGGTACCGGGGCCGGCTGGATCGGGATCTCTCGGCTCTGGACAACCCGGCGGAACGGGAAATCATGTCGGATGCCTTCCTCCGGGGCAAGGTGGCCTATCTTTTTGAGAAATACACCGAGAACTATGACCTTAACGCCCTGATCCTGTGCACCGCCGCCGACAGTCAGATCAATTCCCCCAGAATCGAGGACGTGATCTCCCGCTGGATCCGCCAGACCCAGGGGGGCGATCCCCAGACCCGGGCCCGGCATAACTGCGGACTTTTCTGGGCGCTCACCAAGTTTGACAAAAGAATTGCCGAGGATCTGGACAAGGAGAACCGGGTCTACGGCCGCGGCGGTCTTCTGCAGCAGACCGTGCTGGAAAAGTTCGGCCAGTGCGAATGGCTGAAAAACTGGGACGGCTCCGAGGATGCCCCAAGGCCCTTCAGCAATATCTTTCTGGTGCGGAAGCCCGGCCTGGACTGTTCCTTCATCGACAAGGCGGACAGCCGGGAGCGGGGGATCCGGGAGGGCTATCAGGAGCGTCTGGATCTCATGAAGCAGGAGCTCTGCCGGGACAGTGACATCAGAACCTATGTCAGAAACCCCGAGGCCGCCTGGGATGCGGTGCTGAAGGTGAATGACGGCGGTCTGGACAATCTCGTGAAAAGCATTCAGGCCATTGATATCCGCGCCATTAAGAAGGATGCGGTGCAGAATGCCCTCTCTCTTCTGCTCCGGGAGCGGCTGATCCCGCTTTTCCAGCAGTGGAATGCCGTAAACTCCTCTCAGGATGAACGGCAGGCGGCCAAGAAAAAGGCCTTTGCCGGGATCTTCTACGCCGAGGTCAGAAAGAGAAAGGATCTTCTCTCCTGTCAGTTCGGGGATTTTGTGAACGTGTTCAACATGCCCCTCTCCGAAATCAAAAACGCCTGGGATGAGGTGCTGAACGAAATTCGCTTCCGCCCGGAGGAGGAGCAATCCTTGCCGGAGTCCGCCTCCGGCGCCGCCGGAGCTCCGGCTCCGGAGCCGGAGGAGATTCCCGATTTTGATGATCTCGATTTTGATATTCTGGGGGAACCCTCTGAGCCTCAGGACAGCAAAGCCGCGCCGGATCCGGATAATGCCGGAAAGACCGCCGGAGCTGGTTCTCTCCGGCTTCGGGACAGCGAAAAGCTTTATAACAAATGGGTGGACTGGATGCAGGGCCTTGCCGCATCCCGGAGCTGGAATCGCCGCATGCTGCCTCTGAGCCCGGAGTTTGTGGCGACCACGGCGCAGGAGATCGTGAATTTTGCGGGACGGACGGATCTCCGCAAGGTGCTTATTGAGCAGGTGGATCGCCTGAGCAGCATGGACAGCGGCAACCGGGACACCGGGGCCAAGGTGCCGGAGGTGGTGAATCTCATTCTTTCGGACTTTATCTACACCCTTAACGGCACGGCTGTTCAGGAAAAGCCGGCCGTGGATACCGTGGCGGATCTGGACAGCTGTCTCAGCGATGAACCGGACAAAAACCGGAAATCCCCGCTGGCGGTCTGGGCTCAGGCCATGTCCCGGGTGTTTGTGGAAAACGCCGGCTATCAGTCTCGGTTCGGGTTTTCAGAAAAGCTTGAGGATGCCCTGAAGAACCTGGTAAACGAATACCGGAATATCGAGAGCAATATCAGTCATGGCTGAAAAGAAGCGCTGCCGTCTGGGGCCGTGCTCGCATGACGGAACCTTTCAGGCGGAGTTTCACGGGATCTCTCCCGCGGGGATCAGCTTTTCTCTTATGAACCTGGACGGCTCCTCCTATGTCGCTCCCGGCGGCAGCGTAACAGCGGGCTCGGAGTTTCGCTGGCAGGCGCATTGCGACTATCCCGGGATGCCCCTGGAGGGAACCTATATCCTGGAGCTGTCCCGGGAGATGGTTTCTCTGGCAGCCTGCAGTCATAAAAGCTTCCGGTTCGCCCTCTATGACGAGTCCGGCGATCTTCTGGCCATTCAGAAGGTGTCGTCCTCCGGTCTTGATGTGAACCGGGCGGAGGATTATCCCGATCCGGATCGGGCCCAGGCCTTTATTTACGGCCGGGACGGGCCGGCAAAGCCTCATCGGGAATCACCGGCGGATATTCCCCGGCCTCAGGAGGAAACGGAGTCTCCGGAAATAACAGCAGAGGCTAAAACGGACTCCGGGGAGAAAACCGAGTCAGAAGAGAACAAGGAGTCAAAGGAGAACAGGAAGACTGCGAACAGCGTCCCTCCGGCTCTGGATAATTCTGCGCCCCGGGAGGCGGAAAAGCCTCCCGTCTCCCGGCCGCCGGCGCCGGAGGAGCCCTATGAACGAACCTTAAGAACCGGGGGCTACAAGGAACCCTCGGCTCTTTCCTTTATCAGCTTTTTTGATCTGGCTATCCTGGCGATTGTGCTTTTCCTGGTGGCCCTGGTTATATATTCGGTTATCTGATTCGTTATGCGGAAATATTTGGAAATGTCTGGCGCCTGCCTGCCAAAGTTTATCTCCTGTTTAAGCGCCGGCTTAATTTCCGGCCTGATCTCTGTTTTTCCGGTTCTGGCGGCGGAGCCGGAGAGCGCCGCTCCGGAAACGGGAACGGCCGGAGACGGTATTCTGTGGGCTCTCTTTCCGTCAGGGGACAACCTGCTTTCCGTATGCATCTGCTGGGGCATTGTGGCCATCGGTATAGTTCTTCTGGGCTGGCTTTGGTACCACAGTCATCAGGTGGCCAAAAAAATTTCGTTCATTAAGAAATCCCTGCAGGAAGCCTCCGGCGGGGATGAGTCTCTCTATAACCGCTGCGAGGTAACCGATAAATTTCTGAATGCCCTGGACGGGAATGATAATCTTAGGCATGCGGGCCGGATTTTTGGCAACATGCTGACCCGTTATCCGGTAAAAGGCTCCTGGCATTACTGTAACCGCGGTCAGGCCCGGGAGGTGTTTAACGAATTAACCCTCGGCTACGAAATGTTTCATAGGAAGCCTTTTGTCCCCGGACTTCTTACCGGCATTGGCGTTCTGGGTACATTTGTGGGACTTCTTTACGGTCTTAATGATTCCGGGGTCAGCGATTGGATCACCGGGGCCGGCGGAGAGCTTCCCGAGGAGGAGATCAAGCTCCGGCTGGGCGCTCTCCTTTCGGGAGCGGGAATGGCCTTTATTACTTCGGTGTGGGGCATTGCCGCCAGCATTGCTTCCAGTGTTGTTATCAGATGGGCGCAAAGCAGATGCCGGAAGCGAATCCGGGAGCTTTGCAAGATGATCGATCTTAATTTCCCGCCCAATATTGCCTCGGAGACGGCTCTTTCCAGCATCAGCGACGTTATTGAGGACACCTCGGTGCAGGGGGCGGTGCGCGCCATGTCCCGGGAGATTGTCACCGCTCTTGACGGCATGTCGGAGCGTATGACCACGGAGCTTTCCCAGAAGATCACCATGTATATCCGGGACATGGATAACCGCACCACCGACGTGATCCTGAAAACCCTGGACAAGCTGGAGGATCGCCTTAACCGGGCCATTTCTCTCCAGACGGAAACCGTGAAGACCGCCGGGGAGGAGTTTGTGAATTCCGCCCGCACGGCCACCGGCATCATCACGGCCCAGTATGAAAAGATCGGCAGCAGTCTGGATAATTACCACCGGGATATTGCGGCTAACGTGGCTGAGTGGCAGCAAACCTCGGAGACCTTCGGCGGCTTCTGTCAGGAGCTTAACGGCAGCCTCCGGGATTCCATGGCCGCCATCAGGAGCGACCGGGAGGCTCTGGAGCAGATGACTGCCGCTCTCAATGCCGCGGTGAAGCAGCTCGGTGAAAATGAGATCAGCGTGCGGCAGGGGCTTAATGCGGTTTCGGATCTTACCCGGAGTTTTGATGAAAGGATAAACGCTCTCAGAAGAGCCACCGAAGCTCTGGAAAAGGGCATTCAGGAGCTTAAGGGCTTTGAACCCCGCATCAGCGAGTCTCTGGACGGAATGCTGGCCAAGAATGCCGGTTTTGTGAAGCAGTGGTCCGAGGCCTACAACAGAACCATTCTCACCGGGGTTAAGGAGCTCAGCAATGCCATCAGCAGCATGCGGGAGGGCTGATCCCCGGATCTATGAAAGAGACCTTTAATTTTGATGTTTTTATGCGGGATCTCTCCGGCCAGTGGAGCGAATTCAACCGGAGCATGCATAAGATCACCTTTTCTCAGACGGCTCCGGTAGAGGATGCGGAAATCGCCGGCATGTACGACGAGGCCACGGATAACTGCCGTTATGATGCCGGCCCCCGGGACTTCAATTACCGGGACTTTATCAGGAAGTCTCTGGGCGGTCTTGCAGCGCCCGTTTCCGGCGGCGGGAAATCTTCGTCCCAGGGCCGTTCCCGAACCGGAGATCCCGGCCGGGAGTTCGGCGGTATGTTTGTGAACGATCCCGAAACCGCCCGGGATCGCAATCAGCGCTACGGCTTTCTGGCTCGGGTGGATTTCAAAAAGAAGGCTGTTTCCTTTCTCCGCCGGGAGGCTCGCGGCATTATTAAAAGATATGAGGAAGGCACCCTGGAGGAACGGCCGGTCTCCCGGGCTCAGAAGGAACGAGCCGCTCTTCTGGCCCGGCTTTTTCTTAAGCTCTGCAATCTTGCCGAGGTGCGTAACGAGGTCTGGAAGGAGCCCTTTGTGAGATACCTGTTCGGGGAAGCCGCGGCAAGGACGCTGGGATCCCCGGAGATCAGCCTGCGCCGGGAAGGGCGGGAGGTCAGGATCCGCTCCTTTGAGGACGCCCGGGATTTTGCCGGCCGCCTGTTTGATCCGGCGGTAACAGGCCTCGAGGTGTTTAATGTCCGGGAGATCTGCTCCGGCTTTATGGAATGTCTGCTCCTTCAGTCTCTGGGGGAGCTCCTCCGG
>NZ_JBGVBR010000445.1:0-7959 GCF_045225735.1 Succinimonas sp.
TCAGAATGCCACGATACGACGAAGCGGCATGTTGTCTAGGTTAGAGAGGCTTTTTGTGTATAGCTCAAAAGGAATGGGAAAGTTGTAATTAAGGTGCGCCACGCTTTTGCGGTATGAGCCGTAAAGCTTGTTGTAGTTCCTGGCCAGATATCTGAACTCATTGGAACCGGCAATCGGGATAGGACTGTCGTTTTTTATCCGTTCCGCGGCATTGATTATGGGTTTGATTCCCAGATACGAGGTCATGAGTATTATAAAGATGATGCAGACCGTTTCGATGATAATAACCAATCGAACCGCATCAAGCTCAAAAATATGATTTTGCGCCAGCTCTGTTTCGGTGTCCTGAGTGAGCTTTTCAACCTCTGCGAGGCTCTTTTTCATATTGGCGCGGATCTGATCCTTCTTGGCATAATAATCCTGGTTAAAAAGCACCTCTGTAGCGCGCCTCCGCTTCTCCGGGGCGGAAAGATTCCGATCCTCATCTCTGAGTTCCACGGTATTGAGTATTTCCGGATAATCCGTTATTCCTGCAGCATCTACAGCCAGCTTCATGGCATAGTATTCCTGCAGCATCAGTTCTCTTGATGCGGTGAGAGCTTCTTTCATGCTTTGGAGGGCATCGGCGCTGCTGGGGTGGCCTGACACCACTTCAATTGCCTTTTCACGGCGTTTTTCCACCGTTGCTTCACGGAAGTAATTGTCCATGTACGTAACATCGCCCGTAACGGAAAAGCGCTGCGCGTTTTCAGTCAGATAATCAGAGGCATTCATGAGATCATCGGTGGCCCGCCGAAGCTCCATGTGCTTTTCAACTGCATCCGAAAGATTGTTAAAGGTCGAAGAAAGCTGCGCTGTTGAAAAAATCATCAGCGCGGAAACCAATACCGCTATCACAATGAGCCATATGTACAACTGGCGCAGGGATACCCCGTCCTTTCTGATTTTTGCAGCTTTTCCCGTGTTTTCAGCTTTGCCCGTGTTTTCAGCATTACTCATAATAATAATCGACCTTGATACATATACCTTTGTGAGGGCGCGCAAAGACTTGAATTTGAACCATAATCAAAGAAACGAAGGACTTTTCGGCGCGCGTTTCAGCCCTGCCGCCGCTTAAATAAAATCCCCTGAAACCGGAAAATGCCCGGATTCAGCGGCATGAAAGAATAATCTTCCCCGCAGCGATTTTTCCGGTGCATCCGGAAGACGCGGGAGTTCTCAGAATCTCTCCGATATGCGTGTTCAATACTGCCTGATAACACCGTTAAAATCCGCAGCAACGCCTGAAAGCACTGAATCAAAGGGCTGTTTTAAGTAACATCGCACAGTGTTCCAATTAATTCGTTTGAAATACAAAAATAAAAAATATTAATGCGCCCCTGCCGCGCTGCTGCTGTCATGGAGATGATTCACACATGCCCGACTATTGTAACGCTTTTTCCGCTTCTTTACCTATATTTTCCGAACCGGTTCCGGGAGGAGTCGAATGAGGCCGGAGCCAGCAAATGAGCCGGGAGCAGGCAAACAAATGTCTGCCTTTCCGGGCCGGGCAAGGCACTGGCTGGGATCGCCCTTTTTAAGCCGGCGGCGCGCGGGTAACCGGCCTTTCCCCCGAATAAGTGACCTCCATTGCAAAAATTGCCACAATCCTCCGGGAATGGTGTATAATGCGCAGTGTTCAAAAACATAACGGCAATCTGAGGATTGACAGATGTACGGATACACGCTGGCATCAACACTTCATCACCACCATCATCACCCGAAATAATCTTTCAGGAGGATGAGTTCTGGAAGATTTAAGCTCTTCCAGTGAGTTGCCGCACAGACGATTCTGAGGCCCTTGGAGGAGAAAAAAGCTTCCAGGGGTTTTTTCATTTACGAGGACAGTAAAACAATATGAGCGCTACCAAGAAATTTCGCATCGCCATGCAGAAGAAAGGCAGACTGAGCATCGATACCACCGATCTTTTCCGGAGCTGCGGTCTTAAGATCAACAGCCGCGAGGATCGTCTGATCTCCCATGTGGAGAATATGGATATCGACCTTCTCCGCGTTCGCGATGATGATATTCCCGGACTGGTAATGGATCACGTAGTGGACTGGGGCATTGTAGGTCAGGACGTGCTGGAGGAAACCACCATTGAACGCCAGCAGGACGGTCTTCCCACCGACTACACTCTGGTGCGCCAGCTGGATTTCGGCGGCTGCCGTCTTTCTCTCGCCATCCCGGTGGAACAGGAATGGAAGGGAGTGGAAAGTCTTGAAGGTCTCAAGATCGCCACCACCTATCCCAACCTCACCAAGCGCTATCTGGACAAGATGGGAGTGAACTTCAAGGTGGTGCATCTCACCGGCTCCGTGGAAGTAGCTCCCCGCGCCGGCCTCGCTGATGCCATCTGCGATCTGGTAAGCTCCGGAGCCACGCTGGACGCCAACGGCCTCAAGGAGGTGCAGGTGGTTTACAAGTCCAAGGCCGTGCTCATTCAGAGAGATCAGGAGCTCTTCCCGGAAAAGCAGCTTATCGCCGACACTCTGGTTAACCGCATCGATGGCATGATGCAGGCTCATGGCTCCAAGTACATTATGCTCCACGCTCCCAAGGACAAGGTGGAGGAAATTACCGCCCTGCTGCCCGGCGCCGAATCCCCCACCCTCCTCACTTTGGAAGGCAACCCGGATCATGTGGCCATGCATGTGGTGTCCACAGAAACCCTCTTCTGGGAAACCATGGAAAAGCTTAAGGCTCTGGGCGCCAGCTCCATTCTGGTGCTTCCTATTGAAAAGATGCTGAAATAATCGGATAAGGTGAAGCAGTATGAAGATCGTTAACTGGTCAGAGCTTTCCGAACAAGAAAGAAATGACACCCTGGCGCGGCCCGCCACCTCCGACAACGGAGAAAAGGCCCGCCTGGTAGCCGACATTATCGCCAATATCAGAAACAGCGGAGATCAGGCTCTCCGGGAATATTCCGCAAAGTTTGACCGCTTTACCGGGGATCATCTGAAGCTTACGGATGCCGAGATCGATGCCGCCGTGGCCAGAGTGCCCCAGAAGCTCAGGGATGCTCTCAAAATGTCCTTTGACAATCTCTGGAAGTTCCACGAGGCTCAGAAGCCGGCTCCGGTAGTGGTGGAAACCCGTCCCGGAGTTACCTGCGAGCTTCATACCCATGCCATTGATCCCGTGGGACTTTATGTTCCGGGCGGTTCGGCGCCTCTGGTCAGCACTGTCCTCATGCTGGGCGTGCCGGCCCGCATCGCCGGAGCAGAACACATTATTCTGTGCTCGCCTCCCCCGGTATCAGATGCCATTATTTATGCGGCAAATCTCTGCGGCATCCGCGACATCTACACCATCGGCGGAGCTCAGGCTGTTGCCGCCATGGCCTACGGCACCGAGACCGTTCCTAAGGTTAACAAGATCTTCGGACCGGGCAACTCCTTTGTCACCGAAGCCAAGAAGCAGGTATCCGCTGATTTCCGCGGCGCCGCCATCGACATGCCGGCCGGCCCCTCCGAGGTCATGGTTATCGCTGACGAAAGCGCTGATCCCGCCTTTGCCGCCGCCGACCTGCTGTCTCAGGCCGAGCACGGGCCGGATTCCCAGGTGGTGCTGCTTTCCACCAATCCCAACTACGGCAATGAAGTGCTGGCTGAAGTGGAAAAGCAGGTGAAGGAGCTTTCCCGGGAGAATATCGCCGAGAAGGCCCTGGAAAAGAGCACCGCCATTGTCTGCCGGGATCTGGACGAGGCCTGCGAAATCGCCTGCCTCTATGCTCCGGAGCACCTTATTATCGAGACCAGGGATCCCCGGGCTCTCCTGCCGAAGATCCGGAATGCCGGCTCCGTCTTTATCGGCGCCTTCACCCCGGAATCGGCCGGCGACTATGCCAGCGGCACCAACCACACTCTGCCCACCTACGGCTATGCCAAAACCTATTCCTCCCTGGGACTGCAGGACTTTATCCGCCGGTACACCGTGCAGGAAGCCACCCCGGAGGGACTGGCCATTATCGCTCCCGCCATTCAGGAAATGGCCGATGCCGAGGGACTTACCGCGCATAAGAGAGCCGTAACCGTCAGAATGGAAGCCCTGGAAAAGAAAGCCTAAGGAGTTTTGCCATGTCTTTTGATATTTCTTCTCTGGCCACAGCCAGAGTCCGCGCTCTCAGCCCCTACATGTCAGCCCGGCGCATCGGCGGCATGGGACACACCTTCCTTAATGCCAACGAAGCTCCGTCCTCTGCGGCATTTCTGATGAGCTCCCAGAAGCTGAACCGCTACCCGGACTGTCAGCCCGCCGAGGTGCTGGAGGCTTATGCCGCCTATGCCGGAGTCTCCCCGGAAAACGTCATGGTCTCCCGGGGCAGCGACGAAGCCATCGGCCTTCTTATCAGAACCTTCTGCGAGGAAAACCGGGACAGCATCATTATCTGCCCGCCCACCTACGGCATGTACCGGGTCAGCGCCGATACCAACGGAGCCCGGGTGCTGGAGGTGCCGCCCCGGGAGGATTTCAGCCCGGACACCGCTGCTATCGGAGCCGCCCTCAGGGATCCGGAAAACCGCGTCAAGCTGGTATTCCTGTGCTCCCCTAATAACCCCACCGGGGAAACCGTAAAGCGGGCTGACCTCCTGGAGGTGCTGGATGCCGCCAGAGACCGAGCTCTCGTGGTGGTGGATGAGGCCTATATTGAATTCTGCCCGGAGGAGACTCTCGCTGACCTCCTTCCTGAGAATCCGCACCTCGTCATTACCAGAACCCTGTCCAAGGCCTTCGGTCTTGCGGGAATCCGCTGCGGCTTTGCTTTGGCTTCCCCCGAGGTCATAAAGCTCATGCTCAAGGTAATTGACCCCTACCCCATCTGCGACCCCGTGGCTCAGATCGCCGTGCAGGCGCTGTCTAAGAACGGTCTCGAGATCATGCGGGCCCGGGTTAAGGAGCTTAACGACCGCAAGGAAAGATTTATCGCCGAGGTTAAAAAGCTTTCCCGTACGGGAGAGGTGTTCGGAACCAAACCCAACTATGTGCTCTTCCGCTTCCGGGACGGGGAACAGCTGTTTTCGGATTTCGTCCATCGCGGCGTGATCCTCCGGGACTTCAATGACAAGCCCCGCCTTAAGGACTGCATTCGCATCACCATCGGCAGCGAAGAGGAAATGCAGGAAGTGCTCCGAATACTGAAAGAGCTTGACAAGTAATTAACCATTGTAAGAGGCGGGCCGGACTCGCCTTTTGAGTTTTACCTATGCAGAAATATTTATTTATCGACCGCGACGGCACTCTCATCGATGAACCCAAGCCCAGCGAACAGGTGGATTCCTATGAGCTTCTTAAGTTTGAGCCCGGAGTGATCTCCGCTCTTAAAAGCCTCGCCGCCGCCGGCTTCAGACTGGTTATCGTCACCAATCAGGACGGCCTGGGCACTCCCAGTCTTCCCGAGGCCAGCTTCAAAGGGCCCAACGATCTTATGCTGAGCATTTTCGGGAGCGAAGGGGTTACCTTTGACGAGGTGCTGATCTGCCCCCACTTCCCTCATGAAAACTGCTCCTGCCGGAAGCCCAAAACCGGTCTGGTTCTTAATTACCTGAAACCCGGCGTCATGGATCCTGAAAACAGCTATTTCATCGGGGATCGGGAAAGCGATGTGGCCATGGGTCAGAACATGGGCATTAAGAGCATCCGCTATGACCGCGAGGCGAATAACTGGCAGATGATCGCCGAGAGCATTCTCTCCAAGCCCCGCACTGCGGAAATCGTCAGGAACACCCGGGAAACAAAGATCACCGTGTCCGTGGATCTGGATCACCCCGGAAAGCGGGACATCCATACCGGCATCGGCTTCTTTGATCACATGCTGGATCAGATCGCCTCTCATGGAAACTTTTCTCTCAGTCTGCGCTGCGACGGGGATCTGGAGGTTGACGAGCATCATACGGTGGAGGATGTGGGCATTGCGCTCGGAGAGGCTCTCAAAAAAGCTCTCGGAGACAAGAGAGGCATCGGCCGCTTCGGCTTTGCCCTGGCCATGGACGAGGTAGCCGCCAAAATCGAAGGACTGCCAGAGGACTCCGTCACCAATCACGAGGTCACCTGCGCTCTGGATATCTCGGGACGGCCCTATGCGGTCTTTACCTGCGATGCGGAGTTCCAGAGAGAGATGGTGGGCGGCCTGCCCACGGAAATGGTGCCCCATTTCTTCCACAGTCTCGCCTGCGCCATGGGGCTTACCCTGCACCTCTCGGTAACCTCCGGAAACACCCACCATCAGGTTGAGGCACTCTTCAAGGGCTTCGGCAGAGCTCTCCGCCCCGCCCTCAGGAGAGAAGGCAACGACCTGCCGTCCACCAAGGGAGTACTTTAAATATGCAGAAAATTACCGTTATCGATACCGGCAGCGCCAATCTCACCTCCGTGGTTATCGCTCTCCGGCATTTAGGAGCTGATCCCGTGATCTCCACTGATGAAAAGGTGATCCGGGAAGCCGACAAGCTGGTTCTGCCGGGAGTAGGCACCGCCAGCGCCGCCATGAAGCTTCTTCATGAAAGGAATCTTCCGGATCTCATCAGATCCCTGACCCAGCCAGTTCTGGGGATCTGCCTCGGCATGCAGATGCTGGGACTGGAGTCACAGGAAAACATGGGCGAATCCGGAGAAACCGCTCCGGTAAAATGTCTCGGTCTCACCGCCGGCACGGTGCGCCTGATGAAGACCGGGGATCTCCCCCTGCCCCACATGGGCTGGGATCAGGTGTCTCCGGTTCGGGAATCCCCGCTCTTTAAGGATATTCCCGATAATACCTTCTTCTACTTTGTGCATTCCTATGCCATGAACGTCTGCGCGGACACCCTGGCCGTCACCGAGTACGGGGAAAAATTTACCGCCGTGGTGCAGAAGGACAACTTCTTCGGCACCCAGTTCCATCCGGAAAAGTCCGGCCGCATGGGAGCCCGGCTTCTCGGCAACTTTTTAAACCTTTAGGAGTGAGATAAAGATGATTATCCCGGCAATTGATCTTATAGGCGGAAAGGTTGTCCGTCTGTTTCAGGGAGACTATGCCCGGAAAACCGAATACACCGCAAGCGCTCAGGATCGCTTTGATCTCTATGTAAGCGAGGGAGCCAAATATCTCCACCTGGTAGATCTGGACGGCGCCAAGGATCCGGCAAAAAGGCAGCTTGACACCATTTCCTCCCTTATTAAAAACACTCCGGTACCGGTGGAAATCGGAGGCGGCATCCGGAGCCGGCAGGATGCGGAGGCCCTTCTTAACATCGGCGCGGATCGTGTGGTTATCGGATCCTGCGCCGTCAAAAATCCCGCGGAGGTTAAGGAATGGTTCCGGGATTTCGGTGCCGGGCATATCGTGCTGGCGCTTGATATCAACATTGATCCCGAAAGCAAAAAGCGCTTCATTGCCGTTAAGGGCTGGCAGGAAAACAGCGGCGTTACCATAGAGGAACTCATTAATGATTACCGGGAAGTGGGTCTCTCCTATGTGCTCTGCACTGACATCAGCAGGGACGGCACTCTCAAGGGAACCAACGTGGAGCTCTATCAGGATCTCGCCAGAGAATTCCCGGATATTTCCTTTATCGCTTCCGGCGGCATCGGATCCCTCGAGGATGTGAAAAACACCCGGGACAGCGGCGCCTACGGCGTGGTACTGGGCCGGGCTCTTCTGGAAGGCAAATTTACTGTTAAGGAGGCCCTGGAATGCTGGCCAAACGCATAATACCGTGTCTGGACGTTAAAAACGGAGTTGTTGTCAAAGGGGTGCAGTTCCGCAACCATGAGGTTATGGGCGATATTGTGGAACTGGCCAGACGCTATGCCGAGGAAGGCGCGGACGAGCTGGTTTTCTATGACATCACCGCCTCCTCCGATGCCCGGGTAGTGGATAAAAGCTGGGTCAGAAGAGTGGCCGAGGTTATTGATATCCCCTTCTGCGTGGCCGG